>JACRCO010000068.1 GCA_016218975.1 Deltaproteobacteria bacterium | reverse complement strand
GTGTCCCACTGCAGGGTCTGCCTGTAATATCTTTCCCCCTCGCCCCCGTAGACGTCCTCGCCCAGCCTCTTTCTCGCCACCACCTTGCCGTTCGCCCGAATTTCCAGGTCCCCCTTGGGTTGCCGCACGTCGCTCTGGTCCTCTATCACCATGTCGACCCGGATGACGTCCCCTACGCGCGCCCTGACGGGAGTGACCCTGACTTCCCGCATGATCAGATTCACGTAGAAACCGCCTCCGCCGTCCCCGATGTCGGCAAGCACCAATCCGCCTCGGCCGCCGCCCCGCGCCTGGTCGCCCCAAAGAAGCAATGCGCTCGCCACTGCGATCCCGGTCATAATAAGTCGGCGCATCCGGTTTCCTCCTTGTATTGCGAAGGCCAATCTGCCGCCGCTCACATCTCGCGGAGAGCGGGCCGCCAAATTCGGCCGTGTCCTTAACTTAGATGATTCCCCGCACCGTAAAATTCAAGGGGAGATATGATTGCGATTTTGTTGCCGATGCAATATATTTGCATCTAACAAGGGGAGGGGCGATTCATGAAAGCGGTTTTCGAGACCATTCGAAACCTCGGGCGGCCGGCCACACGCGGCAGGGGGGAGATCCTGCGGATACTGGGGGAAAGCGCCATTCCGCTCTCCCCCCGGGAAATCCGCTCCCGCATTCCGGAACCGAAACCGGACGCCTCCACCGTTTACCGCAACCTCTCGCTCATGGTGTCCCTCGGCCTGGTCCGCAGCGTGGCGTTGCATGAGCGCAGCCGCCGGTACGAAGCGGCGACGGACGGAACCCACAGGCACCGGGCGGTCTGCCGGATGTGCGGGCGGATCGAATCCTTCCAGCCGAAAAAGTGCGACCTGTCCCGCATCGAGAACGATATCAGGGGGACGCTCGGCTTCGACGTGACGGAACATTCGCTGGAATTCTTCGGATCCTGCGCCGACTGCGGAAAGGCAGGCAGAAAACGATGAGGATTTTTTCGCGCATCCCGCTTGTCTTCCTCCTTGCGCTTGCATTCCTGTTCTCTCCGTTTCCCGCCGCGTCCGGCGAACTGCGCGTACTCGCATCGTTCCTCCCCGTGTACCTGTTCGCGCGCAACGTGGCGAACGGCGCGCCGGGCGTATCCGTAGAGATCATGCTGCCGGCGTCGCTGGGATGCCCCCACGATTACTCGCTGACTCCGGGGGACATGAAAAAGATCGCGTCCGCGGACCTGTTCATCGCCAACGGGTACGGGATGGAGGAATTCCTGGGCGCGCCGGTCCGCAAGGCCAATCCGCGCATCCGCGTCGTCGAATCGGCGCAGGGAGCGGCGCCGATCCGGACGGACGGACACGGGGGTGTAAATCCCCACACCTGGGTCAGTCCCCGGAATGCGATCCGCCAGGTCCGCAACATCGAGAAGGCCCTGTCCGCGGTCTCCCCCGGCAATGCCGGCGTCTTCCGCCGAAACGCCGACGCATATACGGCGAAGCTCGCGGTGCTCGCGAAGGAGTTCGACGACGCGTCGGCGAAATTCCGGAACCGCAAGATCGTAACGTTCCACAACGTCTTCGACTATCTCGCGAGGGACCTCGGGCTGGAAATCGTAGGTGAGATCGAGGAGACCCCCGGCCAGGAGCCTTCCGCCGGTGAAATCGCAAGGCTCATACGGTCGATCCGGGGAAAAGGGGCGGCGGCGGTCTTCTGGGAGCCGCAGTACCCGAAAAGGCTTGCCGACATGATCGCCGCGGAGGCCGGTGTGCCGTCGCACGCTCTGGATCCGGTATCGACGGGGTCCGCCGATCCCTCCACCTATGAAACCGTCATGAGGCAAAACCTGCGCACGCTCAAGGAAGCCCTGGGGACGAGATGAGCCGCCATTCCCGTTTCCATAAGCTCGAGATACGGAACCTGTCGGTCCGCGCAGGCGGAAGGGAGATCCTCTCCGGAATAGACGCAGACATACGCTGCGGAGAGGTGACGGCCCTGATAGGCCCCAACGGCGCGGGAAAGACGACGCTGCTGCTGGCGATCCTCGGACTAGTGCCCTACACGGGAGAGATAAAGTTCTGCCGCGCCGAGGAGCACGGACACGGAGAGCCGAATATCGGCTATGTCCCCCAGCGGATCGATCTCGACCGGAATGCGCCGATGTCGGTTCGGGATTTCTTCGCCCTTTCGTCCCAAAGGATTCCCGTTTTTCTCGGTTGCTCCCGGAAATCCCGGGCCGATGCGGAGGCCGCGCTTGCGAAGGGCGGGGCGGCCCACCTTCTCGATCGTCCCCTTGGAAAACTCTCCGGCGGGGAACTCCAGCGGGTTCTTCTCGCGCTGGCGCTTCGGGACAATCCCGACATACTGCTGCTCGACGAGCCCGTTTCCGGAGTGGACGTTTCCGGGGAGGAACTCTTCTGCGATTTCCTCGACCAGATCCACCGGGAATCCCGATTCAGCCTCCTGCTGGTATCGCACGACCTTTCCGTTGTCACGCGCCATGCCGACCGCGTCATCTGCCTGAACCGCTCGATAGTCTGCCAGGGGGCGACGACCGAGGTCCTGACGCCGGAAACGCTGAACGCCATGTACGGAAGCGGCGCACACTTGTTCAGCCACGGGCCAGCCGACGGGCACGGACACATTCACGGCGGGAAGGAGGAGTAGGCGTGGAGTCCCTGCTCGCTCCGGTCTATGCGCTCATGGACGTCCTTCTGCCGCTCTCTTTCGCGGAGCCGGATTTCATGAAGCGCGCCCTTCTCGCCGTCCTCTTCGTCGCGCCCGCGGCGGCAGCCGTGGGAACGCCGCTCGTCCAGTTCCGGATGGCCTTCTTCTCGGACGCCATCGGGCACTCCGCGTTCACCGGCGTCGCTCTGGGGGTACTCCTGGGGATCCACCCGCTGCTCACCATGGTCGCATTCGGCTTGTTCGTCGCATGGGCTATCACACTGGTCAAGGGCCGGACCGGCCTTTCGCCGGATACCGTCATCGGCGTGTTCTTCTCCACGGTCATCGCGTTGGGCATCGCAGTCATAAGCGCGCAGAAGGGGCTGACGCGGAACCTTCAGTCGTACCTGTACGGGGATCTGCTGGCGATATCCGAAGCGGAGGTAATGTGGATGGCCGCGCTCCTGCTCGCCGTGGCCGTCTACCTGTTCTTCACCTACAACAGGATCCTGCTTCTCGGGGTCCACGAGGGATTCGCGCGAAGTCTCGGCGTCAGGGGCCGGGCCCTCGAGATATCCTTTTCCCTCGCCGTCGCGCTGGTCGTGACGACGGCGATCCGCGCAGTGGGGATCCTTCTCGTGACCGCCCTTCTCGTCGTCCCCGCGGCGGCCGCGCGCAACGTCGCGAGGGGAGCGGCGTCCGCGTTCTGGACGGCGATCGCGATCTCGGTGGCGTCGGGGATCGCGGGGATCGCGGCTTCATACCATCTGGATACCGCCACCGGCGCGACGATCGTGCTCTTCGCTTCAGCGTTCTTCGGCTTTACAGCGATCCTGCGGCTGGTCCGCGGGGAAACCGCGTAGACGAATTTCTCCCGCGGGCTCGGCACGCCTCGCGGGGTACCCCACGAGGCGGCTCGCCCGGCGGCAGATTGCAGTACGATACCGGTGTTATTGGGGGGTTTCGAACTTCGCCTTTTCCTTCGCCATCGCCTCGCGGCCGGCATCATAGGCCGCCTTGACGACCGCTTTCTCTTCATCGATGAAGGACTCCACCTTCTGCTTCAGGTCGCCGGTCCATCCTTCCGTCTTCTTTTTCATGTCTCCCGCGAAGTCGTTGATCTTGTCCCGGGCCTCCTTGCCGGACATGGGGGCATAGAGCAGGGCAAGCCCGGCGCCGATCAGTCCGCCCGCCAGAAATGCGATCAGCACGCCGCCCGAACAGCCCTTTTCCTCACACATGGTCGCTCTCCTTTCGAACGTATCGGTTCACAACGTGCGACACGGCGGCTTTCGCCCCCGCCAATCCGCTGGCCACCGTCCCAAGCACCGGGACGACCGCATACTCCAGAACTTTCGTGGCGGCATCCAGCGTATGCCTGAATCCCCTGACGCCTTCCGTTACATGCGCCACGTTGGCCGCGCTCCTCTCGGCGTGCTTCAGGATCTCGCGCACCACCGCGTTGGTCTTTCGATAATCTTCGGCCGTGACTTCGAACTGGCGGATCGCGTCGTCTATCCTGCGTTCCAGCAGATCGATCGTCTTCTGCAGCCGCCAGAGAGTCATCGCCAGTACCACCGCAAGCGCGAGCGCAGCTACGGAAAGAGCCGTGAAAAGGATCGTCTGGCCGCTCAATAATCACCTCCGTTTCGCCACCGTTAGATATTGCACCGGAATACATAGTTCCGTCCGGCAACGATTAAAATACCGTATTACCGCCCGTCGCCGCAACCTCCCATGAAGTACAATGGAATAGACGGGGCCGGCGGAACCGCGACGGGCCCGTCAATGTCATATTCAGGAGAAATCGGAGTGGATCCGGCGGGAGACAACTCGAAACCGGCGGACCTTCTTCTTGATGCTTTCCGCAAGGGGAAACCGGGCGCTTTCGACGCCATCGTCCGCGCGCACCAGGATCGCGTGTTCGCTTTCTGCGTCCGGATGCTCTTCGACCGGGAGGAAGCCCTGGATATGGCGCAGGAAGTGTTCCTTTCCGCCTATCGAAACATCGAGGGGTTCCGGGAGGAGGCCCAGCTCTCCACGTGGCTGCTGAAGATCGCAGCCAACCGGTGCCTGAACCGGATCCGCCAGCGGGCGACGCGCGCGACCCGGGAAATCCGGTTCCCCGAACCGGAGGGTGAGGATGGTGAATCCTTCGCCTTCCAGCCTCCGGCTCCCGAAGAAGCCCGCCCGGACCGGGTGGCGGAAAATCGTGAGCTCGGCAGGGTGCTCTCCGAGGCCATGGCCCGGCTCGATCCGGATTCCCGCTGGATCCTGCTGCTTTCGGATGTGGAGGGATTCACAAACGAGGAGATCGCAGCGCTGGCGGCGATCCCGGTGGGAACGGTGAAATCGAGAATCCACAGGGCCCGGATGGCCCTTCGGAAAATTCTGGCGCCCGTGGTGTAAGGGGAAGAACCGCGATGGAATGCGAACGCATACAGGACCTCCTCTCCGATTACCTCGACGGCTCTATTTCCGAAAGCGGCCATGCGGACGTCTCCGCCCACCTGCGGAAATGCCGGATATGCGCGGAGACCGCGGGCGGACTGGAAAGCACTATCCGGATGCTTAAGGCGATGCCGTCGATGAAAGCCCCGCCGGAACTTGCGGAGCGGATCAGGAGGGAGACGGAACGGCCGGCGCCCTCGAAATCCTTACTGAAAAAACTTTTCTTTCCCGCACATGTCAAGATCCCGATCGAGGCCGCGGCGGCGATCCTGATCTTCCTGCTGGTGTACGGAATCCAGAGGACGGAACAGTCGTCGCCGCCGACTCCCGCTCCGGCGGCGCGGATGGAAGCGGCCGCACCGTCCACTGAAGAGGGCAAACACGAGGCCGGACGGACGGAAGAAAAAACAGCCGGCGGCGCGTCAAGCACGGTCGATCGAACCAGGCAACCGCGAGACGCGCGCGCAACGGGCAGATTGGCCGCCTCGGCTCCAGCCTCCACGGCTCCGCAACCGCCGCCCGCGCGCCCCGTGGTGCCGGCTCAACGGGTCAGCACTTTAGCCGAAAGGATCGAGCCCGTCGCTCCGCCGGAAGAAAATATGGGGGCCAGGAAAGAAGCTCCCGTGCGCATGCTGGCCGCGCCGCCGTCGAGGCTTATGCTGCCCGTCCCGCACGGGCGGGAGGTTACGCTGGAAGTGGCGGCCGCGGAACTCACGGGTCTGGAGGAACGCATCGTGGAAGCGGCGGTGCGGCGCGGAGGAAGCCGGGTTCACGAGCCCGCGGCGATGTCCGCCGAAACTCGGGGAAAAACCGCGGGGCCGGAAGCCGTGCGGGTCCGCTTACCGGCGGATTCGACCGAGCACTTCCTCTCCGACCTGCGGAATATGGGGACCATTCCGGCCGGCGGCGCCCCCGCATGGGCGGACATTCCGGCGGGACCCGCCCCGGGGACGGTCCATTACACCGTGCGGATCCGCGTCAGATGAATTTCCCTCCCGCGTAGCCGCGGGAGATTTCCTTGAGCCGCTCGCGATCCCGGATGTACTTCTCCTTCATTCCGATCAGCCATTCGCCGTGCGCTTTTCTGGCGGCCGGCCCCCGCCAGGGGTGGGCCGGCGGCGCCAGCGAAAGGCGAACGCTCTCGCCATCGCCGGAGACGGTCCCGCTCGCGCCGCACAGGAGGCAAAAAACGCGGTTCGCCCCGCGGAATTCGAAATACGTGCCGCCGCATTCGGAGCACGACGGGTTCCCCGCCGGCGGGGCATCCGTCGAAAAGAGAGCGGCCGCCAGCCGCGCGGCGGAAGCCTTCCCTGCCTCGGAAAGAAGGGCCTCGCCGGGAAGGGCAGCGTGTATCACGCACCGTCCCTTGACACCCATACCCATCGCACGGAGAAAATTCTCCACGCCCAGCAGCGAAGCACCTTCCCCGTCGCGGAGCCCCGCGAGCGCAACGCCGACAGCCGGTTTGCCCATGAGATCGTCGAGACGCTTCCAGAACTGAAGGCCGCGGTCCAGGAACCTCTGCAGGGAAGAATGCGCTCCGAGCAGGTACACGGGCGCGGCGACTATCACTCCGTCGGAAGAAGCGATCGCGTCCAGCACCGCCGCGAAATCGTCCTTTATCGGGCACTCCCCCATGAGGCACCGGTAGCAAGCCTTGCAGGGACGAATGTCCTTTTCCACAAGGCGGACCAGGGAGAGATCCACCGGCTCCGGCAGGCGCGCCGCGATCTCCTTGACGGTCAACTCGCAATTCCCCAGTTTCCGCGGGGATCCTATGATTCCCAGAACGCGCTTCATTTCTTCTCCTTCGCTTCGTTGAAAAGCGTCCGGTATTTCCGGCAATGCCCGAACTTGAGATAGGGTAGAACGTCCTCCGTGGCTTCCCGGCTCATCGGGAGGAACTTGCCCCTTGCGCGGACGCGGACCTCTCCGCCGCAGGAGAGCTCCCCCTCGCTGTAGGCGATCCGTCCGGCGTCCCTGAGGAGGCGGCTGCGTATTTCTATCTCCTCTCCGACGGGCACCGGCGCGAGGTACTTAACGGTAAGTTCCCCCGTAAGATACATACGCTGCGATCCGCCGAAGACCGTCGCCGCCCAGCCCATGGACTCGTCGAGAAGCGCCGCCAGCACCCCGCCGTGAGCAACATTCCTGTATCCGTTGACATGCCGCGGAAGGGATATCCGGGAGCAGACCGCATCGCCCTCGACGAAAAATCTCGTTCGGACTCCGCATGGATTCTCGTCCCCGCAGAGAAAGCAGCCCGAGGAATGGGGAAGGTATTCCGTTTCGCCGCCGTTCATGGATTCTCCTTCCGCTTCGATCCCTGCCAGGAGCCCCGCCGCGCCAGCTCGGCGGCCACGTCGTGCGACATGTCCCGGCTACCCTTGTTCCACAGCGGGGCCAGCAGCAATTCCCGCGGAGCGGATCCCATGAGGCGCAGGACGGCGATCTCGGGACTGAGCCGTTCCAGGAAATCGGCGCAGGCGCGGACATACACTTCATACTCCGGCACCGCCACTTCCCCCCTTCTCCATGGCTCTTCCAGCCCACTGCCGGTAACTATGTGCAGATGATGCAACTTCACCCCCTGCACGCCAAGGTCGGATAGGAAGCCCGCAGCCGACACGAACCCTTCCTTCGTGTCTCCAGGCAGGCCGTAAATCAGGTGGACGGCGACGTCGATCCCTCGCCGCCGCACTGCGCCGACCGCTTCCGTGAAGTCTTCCACCGTGTGGCCGCGGTTGATTCCGGCAAGAACGGCGTCGGAGGACGACTGGAGGCCGATTTCGACCGAAACGTACTTCTCGAGTGCGATCGACTCCAGGACATCCAGGACCGGCGCTTCCAGGCAGTCCGGCCTGGTTCCGATAACGATCCCTGCGACGTCGGGATGGCAGAATGCCTCGCGGTAGATCCGTTCCAGCTTTTCCGCCGGGGCATAGCTGTTGGTGTACGGCTGGAAGTAGACGAGAAGGCGGCGGAACGCCTTGAGCCTGCTGCTTGAAGAGATCGTGCGCCGGACCTGCTCCTCCACGGGCCGACCGGGAAAGAGCACTCCTTCCGTGAAGGATTCGTTGTTGCAGTATACGCATCCGCCGGTGCCCTTCGTTCCGTCGCGGTTCGGGCAGGTGAATCCCGCCGATACGCTGACCCTGGCCACCGGGCCGCCGAGGCGTCGGCGAAGGAAGGAGGCGTAGTTATGGAACCTCAACTCAGGATGGATGGGAGGGAACAGGACAGGGCCCTCTTCAGCCGCCGATGCGGGACATGGGTTCCGCGGCGAACGACCCGCCGCACAGGTCGTGCCCTTCGGGTTTTGCCGCGACAGCCCGCCGGAAAAGGGCCCCCACTTCCCCGTCGCCCCCGCCTTCCCTCAACGCGGCCCGAAGGTCGAGAGTTTCCACGGCGAACAGGCAGCTCCTCAGTCTCCCGTCGGCTGAAACGCGGAGCCTGTTGCAATCGGAGCAGAATTTCCGCGAGACGGGCGAAATTATCCCCAGCGTGCCCGCGAATCCCCGGACCTCATAGGTTACGGCGGCGGACGGCGCACGGCCTGATACGACGCTCGTCCCGGGAAGGGATAGTATGCGGTCGCGGATCCGGTCCGTAGATACGTACCCTTCCGACGGCAGGCAGCCCACGGGCATCCGCTCGATGAAGCGCACTTCGACCGGTTTCTCCCTGGCCATCCCGATGAATTCCTCGACTTCTCCGGGCAGAAGGCCGTGTAGAAGAACCACATTGATCTTCACGGGGTGAAGGCCTTCGAATATCGCGGCTTCTATCCCCGAAAGGACTTCGGGCAACATGTCCCGGCGGGTGATTTCCGCATACCGGTCGCGGCGTATCGTGTCGAGGCTGATGTTGATCCGGCCGAGCCCGGCCTGCCGCAGCGGGCCCGCGGCGACGGCGAGGCCTATCCCGTTGGTGGTCATGCAGAGATCCTCTATCCCCGGGACCGCGGAGAGGCGGCGGACCAATTCGACGACCCCCCTCCGCACGAGGGGTTCCCCGCCCGTGATCCTGACTTTCCGGACGCCAAGGGAAACGGCAACCCTGGCGCAGCGGAGAAACTCGTCGGAGGTGAGGATTTCCGCCTGGTTTTTGAGCGGAATCCCTTCCGGCGGCATGCAGTAGATGCAACGCAGATTGCAGCGATCGGTGACGGATAGACGCAGATAGTCGATACGGCGGCCGAAGCTGTCGAGCAGCATGGACCTATTTTACCAGAGGGGGCGACGCCGAAGCGGGCGGGAATCTTTTGCGCAATTCCGAACGGTGCTCCTGGATCTCTCTCCGGACCTCCTCCGGGCAAAGGACGGTCCCCGTCTCCCCCGCAGCCGTCCCTGAGGTGTTCCGGGCGGATTCGTCCCCCTGACGGCAGAGCTCCTCCGCTTCGGCGAACGCTTCCGCCGCCGGTTCCGGCCGGTTCGCGCGCATTCGAAGAACCCCCAATGTGTCGAGGAACACGGGGCGGCGGCCCGCCGGCCCGGCAACGGCGGTCTCCATACGCGCCAGCGCGTCGTCGATCCCCTCCCCCGAGAGTATCGCGCACCAGGCAAGGTTGTTGGCCGCTTCGGGATCCCCGGGCTTTATCCCGAGCGCAAGCAGATATTCCGCGCGCGCCTTTTCATATTCCTTTTTCGCGAGAAAAACGTTGCCGAGGTTGAAGCGGGCGAGGAAAAGCTTCCTGTCCTTGCGCAACGCCGTTTCGTACTCCCGCCGCGCAAGGTCGAGCTCGCCCTTCCGCTCGTAGGCCACGCCTAATTCCACGTGCTCCGCGGCCGTCAACGGGTCCTCGAGAACGATGACCTTCGGCATCCGCCCGCACCCCGCCGCCGCCAGGAGGAGGAGCAGAATCATCAGCGCCGACCATCCGGCAAGCCGCCGAGACGGAGTGCCCATCGCGGGGGCGTCGAGCGACGAAGCGGGAGCCAGGGAGGGCGGAGCGAGGAGCTCGCGAGCCGCGGCCCGGCCATGGAGGGCCGGGCAAGGCGTCCCCCGCGATGGGTACTCCGCGAGGCGTGCGCGGCCGGGATGGTCGGTCACTGCGCGGGGCCGACGACGAGAGCGAGCCGCCCCATCTTCGACCACTGGGCATCCAGAACGGAAAACGGGATGACCTTTCCCCGCTCCCGCCCGGAGTGGGCGACGATCCCGTCCCGCGTCCACCCGTACGCCAGGAGGTAGTGCGGCCTGCTCCATACCCATGTTCCGAGATCGACGAGCAGGATCACGGGTATTCCCGACCCGATCCGTTCCCGAAGGCGGGGCAGGTCCAGCGCATCGACCTGCGCCGAAAACCCGCGCATTCGTGCCGCCCCGGCAAGGTCGGTTATGAGGGTCCCCCCCAGCCCTTCCGTGCGCGTTTCCCGGACGATCTCCGCCGTGGACGCCTCCCGCCCAAGGAACAGGAGGTTCATCGCGAGGGAGGAAGGGCCGCAGGTTTGCTCTTCCTGCGGGAGAAAGGGGACTCCCGGGATGACGATCTCGGGATATGCGCCGTGATCTTCCCGTCCGACGTTGGCGCCTGTCCCCGCGCATCCCGCCAAAACGAAAAGGGCGCCGCCCAGCAGGAGGGCGGCGCCGAAAAGGGTCGTTCTCCGTGTCAACGAACGACTATTTCCTTGTTCATCAGTTTCAGGATGACGATGATGAGGATGACGAGGACCGCCAGCCCGATCAGGAGCCCGATGCCGCTGTCGGCTCCTTCCGCCGCCCTGTCGGCAAGCGAGGCGAGCCGGTGAAGATCGCCGTCGCTCATCGACTTGACCTTGGACATCGCCTCTTCAGGGGTGACGCCGTAATCCAAAAGTTTCTGGACGACGACTTTCCGCTCCAGGAACGCCTGCACCTTGGCGGTTTCCGCAACCCTTGCATCCCCCGCCGCCGAGCCGTGGGATGCGATCACGCCGGCCACCGCGACCCCGCGGAAAGATCCGAGCATGCCCATCCATCCCGCCATCATGAAAGCCAACGCCAAAAACCACCCCGCCTTACGGATCGCCGCCATCTCGCACCCTCCTTCATAGGAAATCGAATTTCAGACAAGTCCGGGACGCATATTCGTATCGTCCTATCTTCGCAAATCTCCGCATGAATGGTCAACGACGGATCAACGGTACCGCGAAAGCGCCGTTTCCATTTCGTCGGCCGCCTTTTCCACGGCGGTTTTCAGGGCGGCCGGGTCGCTTCCGCACTCCCGTTCCGCCCGCTCCACTATCCCCTCGCACGTCCCGCGGTCTTCCCTCAGCCGTTCGATGAACGTGTTGAACAGCGTCGCGAGCAGCGCGGCCTGGTCCCCTTCGCGGAACTTGACCTTCCTGAGAAAATCCCCCGCGATGTAGCTTTCGATCGTCCGGCTCATACGGTACAGGGGGCCCGCCACCTTGTGAAGCGTATAGATACACAATACCGCCATGGCGCCGCAAACGAGGAGTATATATACCAGCGCGGAGAAGGAGACCATCGGTAGGGAGAACACCGTGAGGTTGCGCAGCGCGAAGAAGACGCTGGAGTAGTCTCCTTGGAGAGGACGGGAGAAGAAGAGGAACATGATCGCGAACAGCAGCAGGGCCCCGAAGGCGAAAATGCAGGAAAGGAGAAGCAGGAACCGGAGCTGGAAACCCCGCTCCGCGACGATCATTCTTTCGACGTCATGGCGGTCCGTCACGGAGACATCCTCCCTATCTTCCCCTTCAGCTCCTCCCACCTGAGCCTGCGTTCATCGGGCGTTGCGGCGCCGGACCGCAGGAGCTCCAGGTCCTGCCGGATCTCGCGGACCCGGGAAAGG
>JACRCO010000067.1 GCA_016218975.1 Deltaproteobacteria bacterium | reverse complement strand
GGTGGCGCCGACCATCACGTTGGTTCCCTCGAGCTGCATGATGCCCGCCGGGTTGAAGTATATCGCCGACGGGTCGTCCGCCTGCGCTGTGAAGGCGAACCCCATTCCCATTGCCTTTGCCCCGGCCTCGGGCAGCCGGAAGCCCGCGGCATTCGCCGACGCCGCGCAAAAGATCAACACCAACATCACTACCAATGCCTTGCCGATTCTCATCGCACCCCTCCTTTTACGCCTGGCGTTTAACACTCCTTCGATCAGCAGGCGGAACATTTCCGGCGGATCGAAAGGCATCGGAGCGCAACCGGAAATGTCCCCATTATCGATTTGTGGGGACTAACATACCGTTTTGCAAATCAGGGGGCAACAGAAATTACGGACCAAAATAATGAATAATATTCATATCCTCCGGGGGGCAGCTTCGCCGAAAAGAGGAGCCGGAGGCATACCCCCTGGTGGATCTTTTCCGCGCCGGATTCCGAAAGCGAGGCGGTCTCGACCGGGTAGCGGAGGAGCGAGAAATCCCGGTCCGACTTCGCCCTGACGGCGACTTTGCGCCAGCCGTCGACGACCCTGAATTCCCGAAGGCCGTCCGACACGCCGCGGGAGGAGAGCGCCGAATCTCCCGCGGTTCCTTCATACCGGCGGTCGGGTCCGCTTCCCGAAAGGAAGTTCATGTTCCACTCGGAAACGAACCTGAAGGAGACCGCTTCCTTCCCCTGGTTGATAAGGCGGTAACGGACGGAGAACGCTTCCTCCCCCGCGTTGACCTCCAGGGCCTTTTCAAGGGAAATGTCGGCGCCATCGATAGGAATACCCATGTGCTGGAACAGGACGAGACGCGATCCGCTGCGGGTGATCTCCACTTTCGCTTCCCGCCCTGCGGTGGCGCACAGCGGGGAAACCGAATCGTCCAGGATTCCCTCCACCGTGTCCCCGTCGCGGTAGAGCGCTTCGCGAAACGACGCCCGCTGCCACGGATCGACGGAAAGCGCTTCGGTCACGGACGGATCCTTCAGAACGATGATGTCGTGGATGCTGGTGGATCCGTCGAACGAGCCGCCCGCCATCCGGAACTTGGCATGGTATCCCTCTTCCCGCCGCGTCAGCACGTGCCCGAGCGCCACCCCTCTTTTGGGAAGGGAGATCTCCGTAAGGGACCCTCCGTCATGGGCGTGCGCCAAAATGGTCAGAGCCGAGGTCTTGAGGAGAACCTCCGTTCCCCCGTCGAGGTCGAGGTCCGCCTTGACGGCTTCCGTCCAATCGTCCTTTCCGGCGTGCAGCACCCTGTCCGAAGCTTCTTCCGCACGGAGCAGGTTGGCGTAGGCGGCCTCCCGCAAATGATTCAGATAGAGACCCCCGAATACGCCGTGCCAGTAGACGTCGTTGCACTGCGCCCGATAGAGGAAATCGCGCCCCGCCGCGTCGCCGTTCCTGCGTGCGGCTTCGTCCACCCTTTCGCTGACCCTGCATACCCGCCTGTGGAGCTGGTTCGACTCCTCGTACTTGCGCAGGAAGTTCCGGAAGTGCCCCCCCTGCACGAAGGGTTTCATATCCTTCATCCCGCCCGCCCTGAAATCGTGGAGAAGGTCTCCGAATCGCGCCGCCCTTCCCGGTGGAAGGGCCCATTCCCCCATTTCGATGTAGGAGCAGGAGGGAAGGTAGATCCTCCCCCGGATGGGCGCGCGGGCAGCGTACTCCGCAAGCGTCATCGTCGAGATCCGGTCACGCCTCGCCCAGACGCCCTCGAAAAAGCGTTTAAGCCATCCTTCCCCGTACACGCTCTTGTGCGTCCCGGGCCATACGCCGAATTTCTCGCCGTCGTCCGCGAAAATCGCGGCGGGGAACGGCACTTCTCTCGATGTCATCCGGTCTATCGCTGATAGAGTGTCTTCCACCGAACCGAAAGGAATCAGGTACCGCAGCAGTTCGCTCCCGGGGAACACACGCACCGCGCCGCCGCCTGCCTCCGTAAGGTAAACGCCGTCCAGCTCTACGGAAGATAACCCCGCCCGCAGGAAGTGGTAATCATCCAGGGGAAGGTAATTCACGCCTGCCGCCGAGAGTGACGCCGCGAGATCGGGCTCCCAGACGCGCTCCGCGAGCCATATCCCTTCCGGCCGCCTTCCGAAGCATTCACGGACGCTTTCCGACATGGCGCGAAGCTGGCCCTGCCTGTCCCGCTCCGGAAGAAGGGCGAGGATAGGCTCGTACATGCCGCCGCCCAGTATCTCCACTTGACCCCTGGAAACCATCAACCCCAGTAGACGGAAAACTTCCGGCGAGTTCTCTGCGATCCAGCGAAGGAGGTGGCCGGAATAGTGCAAGGTCACCTTGACCCCTGGGAAGCCGTCGAGCGTTTCGAGGAACGGGAGGTAGGCGTTCCGGCAGGCATCCTCGAGCACGGAATCGAAGTTCCCCACCGGCTGGTGGTTATGAAGGACCAGGAGCAGCGTGCGCTGCGGGCCGCCGGCCGTCTCGACGCTCACGGATGCTCTTCCCCTTCCTGGGCGAACTCGGTCAGGACGCCGAAGGTCGATTTCGGATGGAGGAATCCGATCTTCATCCCGTGCACACCGGCGCGGGGGGCTTCGTCGATGAGGCGGACGCCTTTTCCCTTCGCATGCGCCAGCGCTGCGGATGCGTCATCCACCTGGAAGCAGAGGTGATGGATACCTTCCCCGTTCTTTTCGAGGAACTTGCCGACGGGGCCGTCGGGGGTGGTCGACTCTATAACTTCAATTGTGCTTTCCCCCACCCGGAACACTGCTGCCCTTATCTTCTGCTCGGCAACTTCCTCGATCCCGACGAGGGGAAGACCCAGCACGTCGCGATAGTAGGGAACGGCGTCGTCGAGTTTCCTGACCGCCACACCGATGTGTTGTATCCTTCGGATCATCGCGTCACCTCCCGGTCGAATCCTTCAACTTTCCAATGTAAACCGAAACCGGGCAAACGCGCCAACGGGAAAAAACTTCGCGGCGGCCGATTCCTGGGCGTCTTTACGCGGCGCTTAGTGCTTCACTTCATAAATACGGTAACGCACCGAGAGCGTCGATGCGCCGCGCCGGCAAGGCGCGCGACTGAGGCATACCGTTGAGTATGGTGAAGGAGCGCAACGAAGCTGGAGCGGATGCAGCGGCGCTCGAATGC
>JACRCO010000066.1 GCA_016218975.1 Deltaproteobacteria bacterium | reverse complement strand
ATCTCGTGGTCCCTCGCAAGGCCGTATGTGTGGCAGCCGATGCAGGCGACCTTGGTGCCGGTGTTGTCCATATGCCCCGCCACGGAAGTTTCCACGTGCACATACGTCCCGTGGCAATCGGTGCACTGGACGTCGCCGCGCGCCGACCACTCATACGTCATCCCCGGCAGGTTGTGGATGTTGCCGGCCGCAGTGGTGGCCGTTCCGTGGCAGCCCGCGCAAGTCATCTGGGAATGGCCCGTGTTCGTTCCACCAGTGAGCGGAGAGAGAGTCGTGCTTCCCGAGATCTGAAGCTCGTACGCCTGCGAGTGGCGTTTTGCGGCGGTGGCCTTCACCTTCGCCCATTGAGTGCTCGTGGCGGAGTGATCCGGACCCGTCCAGTAGTAGGCGTTGGCGGCGGGTTTCTGGAAGCCCGTGTGGCATGCCTTGCACACGCCTTCCGTGTCGGTCGCGAAGTACGCCCTCGTGCGGAATTCATGGGACGCCACGTTGGTCGTCCAGTCCATATAGTATTCGGACATGCTGTCCGGTACCGCGGTGGACCCGTCGGTCGTGTTGTTCGTCTGGGCCTGGTCCCAATACTCAAGAACTGAATGACTGTTTTTCCTGGCGATCGTGGACTTGAAGTGGCAGGTCCCGCAGGACGCGTGGCACCGGTTGCAATTTCCGGCCGCATAGTCCTCGCCGATCGTCGTGGGCTTGCCTTCCTGCTCGGTCGCGATCGTCGTCAGGTTGGCGTCGATGCGTGCGGCGCGCTGCTTGAAGATCGTGGCGTGGGCGCTGTACTCGAACCCGGAGTGACTGGTGTGGCAGGTAACGCAGCTTCGCGACGCCGCCGTGTAATAGTTGCGCGTCCTCAGCACTTCGTTCGTGCGGATGGATTCTACGGCCTGGCTGCGGCTGAACCGCGCCCAGCCGCCGTACGTCTTGTCGACGGGACCATGGGAGCCCCCGGCCGCGTTTATATCGGTGTGGCAGCCGACGCAGAACTGGCTCCCGTGCGTGCTTGCCGCGTAGAGCGTTGCATTCACATAGAGAGGAACGGTTTCATTGTTGCCCTGATCGTTGACGATCGTCTTCGCCAGTACGGTGTTGCCGTGGCAGTCGGCGGCGAGGCAGGTGGCGTTGGACACGGGAGAGGATAACGACCCGCTCACCGAAACCGAAGTCGATTTGTCGCCGTTGCACCCGGCCCAGGTCGTGACGACCATTGTTAGCATTACCCAGATCAGCCTCCGTCTCATGATTTCTCCTTTCCGGCGCAAGAGTGGCCTCGATCTATATGGCAGTGACGATGGCATTGGCGGTCCGGCCCCGCGATAGCGGGCGTCCCTTTGCCCTACGTCCTACGCAAGCGTCGCGCCACACCGGCCGGAAACGCGGAAGTGACTGTTTTCAGGCCGGAAATACAACTTGTTGAAGAATCCCCGCGAATCGGGGAAAAGGGGTTTTCTGCGCGGTCCTGACGCACCTATCCCGCGGAGCAGGAATGGTTATGCTTATCCGTCAACGATTTTTCCATCGGAATCGGGGGGGTGGGAATTGACGCACCGGGGAGCAGGAATCGACGCACCGGCCGCAGAAGCATGGTGGGAAATGCGGGCGTGGGACGAATCCCGCCGGGAGATGTCCCTATTCGTCGGGCCGGAAAGCGGAGGACCGCACGCCGTAGCGGCGCAGGAGCCGCTGGAAGTTCCCCCGGTCCATGCCGATGGACTCGGCGGCCCTGGAGACGTTGCCGCCGTGCTCCGTAAGCGCCTTGTCGATGAACTTTCGATGGAAATCGTCCAGCATCCGCTGCTTCGCCTCCTGGTAGCCGGCGCCGGGGGCGATCGCATCGAACGCTGAACTTCCGCTTGTCATCTCGGCAGGCAGGTCGTCCGGCCCGATGGTCCTTCCAGGCCTCAGGATCGTCAGCCGTTCCACGAGGTTCTTGAGTTCCCGCACGTTGCCCGGCCAGGCGTATGACCCGAGGGTCTCAAGCGTCTCATCGGCGAACCGGATCTCCCGCTGCTTCGGCACCGCGTATTTGCCTGTAAAATGCCCGGCCAGAAGGGGGATGTCCTCCCTGCGTTCCCGAAGGGGCGGGACGCGGATGGGCACCACCGCCAAACGGTAATAAAGGTCCTCACGGAAATCCCCGTGCTTGATGAGGGCGGGGAGGTCCTTGTTGGTGGCGGCGACGATCCGCGTGTCCACCTCTATCTCCCGGAAGTCGCCGATCCGTCTGATCCGCCCATCCTGGAGCACCCGCAACAGCTTGGCCTGGAGCGCCGTCGAGAGGTCGCCGATCTCGTCCAGGAAGAGGGTGCCCTTGTCCGCATGCTCGAACAGCCCCTTCTTGTTTTCCGCCGCCCCCGTGTAGGATCCCTTGAGGTGGCCGAACAGCTCCGACTCGAGCAGGTTATCGGGGATCGCGCTGCAGTTGATCGGCACGAACATCCTTTCCGCCCGGTCCCCGCGGAAGTGGATCGCCCGTGCGATAAGTTCCTTGCCGGTGCCGCTCTCCCCCTGGATCAGCACGCCCGCCCCGCTGCGGGAAAGGCTGTCGACCACCTCGAAGAGATCGCGCATGCAAGGGGATTCGCCGACCAGGTCCGCAAACCCGGAGCGGGTCCGGATCTCTCCCTTGAGGTAGAGATTTTCGGCGATCAGCGCCTTCCGCTCGAAGATCTTGCGGAACAGGATGACGAGCTCGTCCACCTGGAAGGGCTTGAGAAGGTAGTCCTGCGCGCCTTTCTTCAGCGCTTCGATGGCGGACTCGACCGTCGCATTCGCCGTCATGACGATCACGTCCGTGCCCGCGCCGATCGACTTCGCGTATTCGAGGATGTCGATCCCGTTGCCGTCAGGCAGGTAGATGTCGGTCAGGACGATCCCGGGCGCTTCACTGCGGACCCGGTCGATTCCGTCCGCAACGGTATTGGAGACGGCCACGTCGTATCCTTCGCGGCGCAGCACACGCGACAGGACCGCCGATAGGTTGAGGTCGTCTTCGACGACGAGGATGTTCCGGTTCATGCGGTGTTATCCTCCGGGCTCTTCGGAATGAAGATGCGGAACGTGGTCCCCTTGCCCTCCTCGCTTTCCACCTCTATCTTGCCGTTGTGTTCCCGGATAATTCCGTAGGTGATGGCGAGTCCCAGGCCTGTTCCTTCTTCCTTCGTCGTGAAGAACGGCTGAAAGATCTTCTTGATCTGGTCCTTGGGGATGCCCACACCCGTGTCGGAAACGGCGATTTCGACACCCTCGAAGTGCGGTTCCCGGATGTTGCGGGTGACGACCCTGAGCTCGCCCCCCCCTGGCATGGCCTGTACCGCATTCAATATTACGTTCAGGAAGACCTGCCGGAGCTGGCCCGCTCCGGCCAGGATCGGCATTACGGCCGAATCCAGGTCCTTGACCAGCGCGATCGATTTCGCCCTGGGCTGGAACTCCAGGATCTTGAACAACTCCCGGAGGACGTCGTTGACGTTCGATCTTTCTTTTTTCGATTTTGCGGACCGCGCGAATCCCAGCAGGCTCCGGGTGATCTTGATAGCCTGGTTGGCCTCGTACTCGATCACCTCGATGTCCTTGAGCAGGCCGGGGTTGTCCCGCACGTCCTGCTTGACGAGCTGGGCCATGTTCAGAACCACGCTCAAGGGCGTGCTGAGCTCGTGGGAGATCCCCGACGACAGCGTCCCGATCGCCGCCATCGTCTCCGCGCGCACCATCTGTTCCTGGGCGGATTTCAGCTCCCGGTTGGCGCGGGCAAGGCCCCCGGTGGCTTCCCGCACCCGTTCTTCGAGCCGGTCGTTGAAATCCGCCAGTTCCGCCAGGTGCCGGTCCTTCTCCATGTTCATCTCGTTCAGGCGGTCGATCATGCCGTTGAACCGGTCCGCCAGGTACCCGATCTCATCCTTCGACCGGATAGCGATCTTGTCCTGGAACTTGCCGTCCGCCACGCTCTTGATTCCCTTGACGAAGGCGTCGACCGGCCGCGCCACCGCGCGGATCGTGACGGCGAAGGCGAGGATGGCCAGCGCGACGGAGACGCCGAGGAATCCGTAGACTGTATGCTTCGAACGGTCCTTGAGGCTGCGTGTCCGGTTCTCGATTTCGTCCCGCATCTTCCCGAGGGAATGGAGCGTGCTGGACAGGCTGGCCACGATCAGCGTTCCACGGGCGATGACATCATCGATCTCGACGATACCTCTCCCGGAGTGGGACGGATCGGCGTGTTGGCGCAGGAGATCGTGGAATTCCCGAAGCTCCGCCTTCGTGCCCGTCAACGT
>JACRCO010000065.1 GCA_016218975.1 Deltaproteobacteria bacterium | reverse complement strand
ATGAGGGGCGTTCAGAAAGGGTAAATAATTGCCCACACAGATAAATACATTATATTGATGTGGAAATAATTCCACACATTACTTTCTTTGACGGCGGGCGATTCTTTTCGCATACTCAATTTAGATGGAAGTCGTCACGACACATGTCAACGCCGACTTCGACACCATCGCCTCGATGGTGGCAGCCCACAAGTTGTATCCGGATGCGGTCCTCGTGCTGCCCGGATCGCAGGAGGAAATGGTAAAAGGGTTCCTCCTGCAGTCCGCCTTTTACGCTCTTGAAGTCCGCAGGGCGAAGGAAATCGACCTTTCACGGGTAACCCGCCTGGTCCTGGTCGACATCCGCAACTCCTCACGTATCGGCGTTTTCGCGGAAGTCGCGATGCGCCCCGGCGTGGACATACACATCTATGACCACCACCCCGACGAGGAGGCGGACCTGCGTGGTAGCGTCGAAGTGATACGTCCCGTCGGTTCCACGACGACGATCCTGGTGGAGATCCTGAAGGAGCGAGGCATCCCGGTCACTCCGGACGAGGCCACGGTGATGATGCTGGGGATCTACGAAGATACAGGCTCGCTCATTTTCCCCTCGACGACCGTTTCCGATTACCTGGCGGCCGCGCACCTCCTTTCCTGCGGAGCGAACCTGGGCGCGGTGTCCGACATCCTCGCCAAGGACCTCACTTCCGAGCAGATCTCGCTGCTTTACGATCTCATCCAGGGGTCGCGGTCCTACAACATCCACGGCGTGGAGGTGGTGATCGCGGAAGCGCGCAGGGAAGAATACGTCGGAGACCTGGCCGTACTCGTCCACAAACTGCGCGACATGGAGGCGGCAAACGTGCTGTTCGCCATCTGCCAGATGGGAGACCGGGTCGTGATCGTAGGGAGGAGCCGCAGGCCGGAGGTGGACGCAGGCGCCGTCATGAGGGAGTTCGGAGGAGGAGGCCATGCATACGCCGCTTCCGCCAACATAAAGGACGCGACCGTTTTCCAGGTGAAAGAGAAGATCCTTTTGGTCCTCTCGGATAAGGTGATCCCGAGGCGCACCGCTGCGGACATCATGGCTGCCCCGGCCAGGTGCGCGGACGCGGAGAGCACGGTGGAAGAGGTTCATCAGCAGTTGACGCGGTTCAACATAAACGCGCTGCCGGTATTGCGGGGAGGGGAGACGGCGGGGATCATAACACGCCAGATCGTCGAGAAGGCGCTCTTCCACGGGCTCGGCGCGGAGAAAGCCGCCGAGTACATGAACTCCGACTTCGAATCGGTCGAGCCGGGAGAGGGGATCGAGCGCGTACAGGAAATCATCCTCGGCAAGAACCAGCGGCTGATCCCGGTGCTCTCGGGCGGGCAGGTGGCGGGGGTAATCACGCGGACGGGGCTGTTGCGATTCCTGCACGGAGTTCGGGAGCTTCCGCCTCCCGACGCGGGAGAGAACATACCGGAAGCCGGCCTGGTCGCACGGCAGAAAAACGTCGCGCACCTGATACGGGAGCGCCTGCCGGAGGAGGTGGTGGACCTGCTTCGGTCCGCGGGAACCGTGGCCGAACGGATCGGCATGTCGGCGTACGTCGTCGGCGGGTTCGTCCGTGACCTCGTGATGCGTATCGACAACCTCGACGTGGACATCGTGATCGAAGGGGACGGGATCGAGTTCGCCGAGGCGTTCGCCCGCGAGAATCCCTGCCGTGTGCGCCCGCACCACAAGTTCGGGACGGCGGTGCTCATCTTCCCCGGCGGATTCAAGATCGACGTGGCCACCGCGCGGGTCGAATATTACCTTAAACCTGCGGCCCTTCCCACCGTGGAGTACAGCAGCATCAAGCAGGACATGTACCGCCGGGACTTCACCATCAACACCCTTGCGGTGCGATTGAATCCGCAGACGTTCGGCGAGCTGATCGATTTCTACAGCGCGCAGCGGGACATCAAGGAACGTGCTTTACGTGTGCTGCACTCCCTTTCCTTCGTGGAGGACCCTTCCCGTATATTGAGGGCGCTCCGGTTCGAGCGCCGTTTCGGTTTCATCGTCGGCAAGCACACGCTGAACCTCATCCGCAACGCCGTGCGCCTGGATCTTATCGGCCGGCTGCCGAAGCCCAGACTCTTCGGTGAGTTGGAGCTTATCCTGAGGGAGCAGGACCCGGTCGCGATCCTGCGGCGCCTTGGCGAACTGGGCATCGGCCCGTCGATCCATCCGAAGATCGCTCTCGACCGGAAGCAGCTTTCGCTGCTGGGCGACACCTCCGAGGTCCTTGTATGGTTCTCTCTTCTCTTCCTGGAAGAGAAGGTGGAGAAGTGGGGAGTGTTGTTCCTGTCACTGCTCGATCCGCTATCGACGGAGGAAGCGATCGCGTATGCGGCGGAGTTGGGAGTGGGGCGCAGGGCGCGGGAATGGGTGCGTATTTCGAGATACGAGGCCGATGTGCCGATCCAGCGGCTCCTGACCAGCCGGGCGGTATCGAGGAAGATGATCTTCGATTGTTTCAATCCGCTGCCGAACGAAGTTATCCTTTACATGATGGCGAAGACGAAACATGCCGATATCAAAAGATATATTTCCCTCTATTTCACGCAGCTCAAGAACGTGCGCCCGCAGGTCACGGGTAAGGACCTCCTGTCGCTCGGCTACGTTCCGGGGCCGGATTTCCGCCGGATACTGGACGAGATCCTCGAGCGCAAGTTCACCGGCGAGCTCAAGACCAAGGCCGCCGAAATGTCCTTCATCCTCTCCCACTTCCCTCAAAAACAGGGACGTTCTTAAAAACTTGCAAGGAACGCGACGCCTTGTAGCCATACCCGTCTCCACCGCCTCGCTACGAACCTTGGTGAGAAATGCGGGTTAAGCACCCAAGGTGATAAGATAGTATATTTTTTAAGAGGGGTATCAAGTGGGAGATATACAGGGGTTTCTCCAGGCGGTATCGATTCAGGCCATCCCGCTTCTGATCGCGATCACCTTCCACGAGGCGGCGCACGGGTGGGTTGCGTACAAAAAGGGGGATCCCACCGCCAAGATGCTGGGGAGGGTTACCCTGAATCCCCTTGCGCACATCGACCCTATCGGCACGGTGCTCCTTCCGGCGTTTCTCATCTTCACGCGCAGCCCCTTCCTGTTCGGATGGGCGAAGCCGGTCCCCGTAAACTTCCGGCTGCTCCGGGACCAGAAGCGCGATCCCATCCATGTGGCTGCGGCGGGGGTCGTGACCAACCTGGCGCTGGCGGCGGCTTCCGGTATCCTGCTCAGCCTCATCGGCCTGCTCGACCAGGGCACCATCGTCAAGATCCGTATGTTCGGGTTGCGGGCGCAGGCGTCGGGCTCCCTTCAGCTCGTCCTCATTCCGGTCGCGCTTATGTGCGTCGAGTCGGTCAGGTGGAACGTGGTCCTCGCGATCTTCAACCTCATCCCGATCCCGCCGCTGGACGGGGGCAGGATCGCAGTGGGGCTGTTGCCGCACGGTCCATCCCAGGCGCTCGCCTCGGTCGAACGGTACGGAATGATCATCCTCATAGTTCTCTTCATGTGGGATCCATTTGGTATAATCCACCGGATCGTCTATCCGATCATGAGCCTGCTGATTCATCTGTTTCTTTCCGGATAATCCACGCAAGGGGGCGGTGTTTTGCAACAACGGATATTAAGCGGCATGCGGCCGAGCGGCAAACTCCACCTGGGGCACTACCTGGGCGTCCTGGTGAACTGGAAAAAGCTCCAGGAAGAGAACGACTGCTTCTACTTCGTCGCCGACTGGCATGCGCTGACAACGGAATACGAACGGACGGCAGTGATTGCGGAGAGCATCGACGACATGGTGATCGACTGGCTGGCGGCGGGCATCGATCCGGAAAAGGCGACTCTTTTCATCCAAAGCCAGGTTCCGCAGCACGCGGAACTGCACCTTCTCCTTTCGATGATCACTCCGCTACCATGGCTGGAGCGGAATCCCACCTACAAGGAGCAGCTCCGCGAACAGACGACGCGTGACCTGCACACGTACGGATTCCTCGGCTACCCGGTCCTGCAGGCGGCCGACATCCTCATGTACGACGCGGCGCTGGTGCCCGTCGGCATCGACCAGGTTCCGCACCTCGAGCTCGCAAGGGAGATCGCCCGGCGGTTCAATTTCCTGTACAAGGATGTTTTCACCATCCCGCAGGCATATCTCACCGAGACGCCGAAGATCATGGGGACCGACAACCGGAAGATGAGCAAGACGTACGGCAACGCCATCCTGCTCTCCGACACGGCGGAAGAGGTATGGGCGAAGGTCAAGCCGATGGTGACCGACCCTGCGCGCGTCCGCCGCACGGACCCGGGAAACCCCGAAATCTGCAACGTGTTCTCGTACCACAAGATCTTCTCGGACGAGGAAACGATCAAGAAGGTGGACGTCGGCTGCCGAACAGCGGGGATAGGCTGCATCGAATGCAAGAAGTGGATGTATGAGCACATGGAGAAGGTCCTTGCGCCGATCCGGGACAAACGGCGGGAGATCGTCGAAAGCGGCGTGTCCGTCCGCGAAATCCTTGCGGAGGGGACCCGCAAGGCTTGCGAGAACGCGGCGAGAAAGATGAAGGAGGTACGCGACGCTGTCGGAATCTGACGCGCCGGGCGCAAACGCGAATGCGAACTCCGGCGCAGGCATCGCCGTACGCCTGGAGGTCTTCGAGGGCCCGCTCGATCTTCTCCTGCACCTGATCCGGGAAGACAAGCTCGACATCCACGACATCCCGATCGCCCGGATCACCGAGCAGTACCTTGCGTACCTCGACACGATGAAGGCGCTCAACCTGGATATCGCAGGTGAGTTCCTGGTGATGGCGTCGACCCTTCTGTACATCAAGTCGAAGTCCCTGCTTCCCCGCGACGACGAGGGCCTGGAACCGGAAGAGGACCCGGAGATCATGCGGGCCGAGCTCTCCCGCAGGCTGATCGAGTATCATAAGTTCAAGGAAGCCGCTGCAAGGCTTGCCGAGCGGCCGATCCTGGGAAGGGACGTGTTCGCGAGGGATTTCCTGTGCGAGACGCTCCCGGAAGGTGAAGTAGCCATCGCCGAGCTGTCGCTCGCGGACCTCATCACGGCGTTCAAAGACGTGCTGGCCCGCCTGCCGAAGGAGGACGTGCACGAAGTTCTCGGCGACCGGCTCACGATCGCGGATGCCATCGCCTTCCTGCTCGACCGGCTCCGCGAGGACGGCTCGATCCGGTTCGACCGCCTTATAGAGGAGTTCAAGACGAAAAACGAGATCATTTCATTCTTCCTGGGGATCCTCGAACTGGTGCGCATCCGGACCGTAAAGGTCTACCAGGCCAACCCTATGGGATTGATCACGGTCGTTCCATCCGTGCGGGAGGTAGAAGATGGAAGAGAATCCGAAGAATCCGACGGCTGACGAACCGGCAGAGCATAGCAGCGAAGACGCAGGAAACGGTCCCACGCAAGACGTCGCCGCAGAGCCGACCCCGGCGGACGATCGGGCGGACAGGGACGCCGATCTCTCCCGTGCCGCCTCCATCCTGGAGAGCCTGATGCTGGTCTCCGAGCAGCCGCTTTCACTCGAAAAGGCCGGGCAGATCCTGGGAGGTCTTTCCAGGGCGTCGGTCCGCGAGGTCATCCGCATTCTACAGTCTAAGTATCCGCCGGACGGCTCCGGCGTCGTGGTGGAGGAAGTGGCCAAAGGTGTACAGTTCCGCACAAATCCCGCCAACCAGGAATACGTGCGCGCATTGTTCGACATCAAGCCGCAGCGTTTCTCACGGGCGGCGCTCGAGACGCTCTCCATCGTCGCCTACAAGCAGCCGGTGACTCGCCTCGAAATCGAACAGATCCGCGGTGTTGATTGCGCGGGGTCGCTCAAGACCCTGATGGAGCGGCGTCTGGTCAAGGTGGTTGGCAAGAAGGACGCAATCGGCAGGCCGTTTCTCTTCGGCACGTCGAGGGAATTCCTGGAGGTGTTCGGGCTTGCCAGCCTGTCCGACCTCCCGTCGATGCACGACATCGAGGATTTCCTTGTGGAAGCCACAGGAGGAGTCGCAACCGAGCATCCGGCGGAAACGTTCACGCCTCCTGCGGAAAACGAGCTTGCCGCAAGCCTTGACGCGGCGGAACACGGAGAGCCTCTGCTTTCCACCGAGCCCGGTCTGCCGGAGGGCGTTTCCGACGACGTCCTTAGCGAAGCCGCTTCCCGCGAGGAGGGCGGCGAGACGAATGATTAACTTCCCGCCGAGCACCCCGGTGAGATATGCCGGGAAGTGAACGGCTCAACCGGTATATCTCGCTGGCGGCGAACGTTTCCCGGCGGACCGCGGACGAACTTGTACGCCACGGGAGGGTAACGGTCGGCGGGCGGCAGGTCCTGGACCCCGGCGCATTCCTGGACCCATCCAGGGACGTGATCCGGCTGGACGGCAACACTCTCGTCCCGGTGCGGGAGGAGAAGATCTACGTGATGGCGTACAAGCCGGACAACGTCGTCACGACCATGAAGGACAAGGAAGGACGCCAGACCGCAGCTTCGCTGGTAGGCGACCTGGCTGCGCGGGTTTTCCCGGTGGGGCGCCTCGATTATCACACTACCGGCATGCTCCTGTTCACGAACGACGGCGAACTCGCCTTCAAGCTCACGCACCCGAGATTCGGAGTCGAAAAGACGTATGTCGCGAAGGTGATGGGTGAGCCGTCACACACCAGCATTAAAGTTCTGCGCCGCGGCCTGCCGATCGACGGCGTGATGACCAACCCCGCCCAGGTGAACTTCCTGGACAAGAGGGAAGGGAAGTCGTGGATCGCGATCCGGATCGCCGAGGGACGCTACCACCAGGTGCGGAAGATGTTCGAAGCGATCGGGCACAAAGTGATGAAGCTCAGGCGAACCGCGATTGGCCCTCTTGAATTGTCGGGTGTGGAACCCGGGGAATGGCGCTACCTCACGGGGAAGGAAGTACGCGACCTGATCGCTTACGTGGAACAAAAGGAGCGTGAACCGCGCACCGCGCCGCAGCGGGAGCCGCACGCGGGGAAACCCAGATTCGTTCCCAAGGCGAAGCGCCCTCGTCCTCCTGAAGCGCCGGCGCCTGCAGGCGAGAAGAAAGGCCCTCGCCAGCCCAAACCGGAATGGAAGAAGCCGTCCAGGGGGGCGCGTTTCCGGTAGATTTAATGCGCCTCCGGCCAAGGCGTGCCAATGATCGTTTTATCAGCGTGTTATTCGTGTTGACAGGCATAGCGATGGGCGGATAATATTATCTGCTTACGGCGCGGGGTGGAGCAGCCAGGTAGCTCGTCGGGCTCATAACCCGAAGGTCCCAGGTTCAAATCCTGGCCCCGCTACCAAATAAATCAAAGGGTTACGGGCGACCGTAGCCCTTTTTCTTTGATGCCATGGAAGGCATCATGCCACGGAGGCCAAGGAGGGCCGGGAGCGGCGAGGATTGCCGTAATTCTGCCGTAAAACACTCGGGCTGAATCGCGGGCGTCTCCAATTCCCATCCCGCCTCCTGTAACCCCGCCAGAAAACGCCCTCCGTCCTTGCGCATCCGGTTCCGGATGTATTTCCCGTAGTGCCGGTAGAGCATCTCGGTGCTCGAGTGGCCCAGCATCCGGGCGACCCACAGCGGGTCTTCTCCCTTTCGTGCCTCCTCATGCGAATACGCACGGCGAGCTCGATAAAGAATCTCCACTCGTGTCGCTGGACCTACCTAGATGACTGGAAGTTCTAAACACCGTTCGCTGCTTACTTCACCAAATATTCTAGCTAAGCGCTGACGTCCCTCATCATCGTAGAATCGGCGCTGGTGTTTGATCCTGGCAGAAAACTCGTTCCACTCATAATCGTATTCCCCTCCCGTCCACAGGAACTGCCGATGATAATTTTTACCGCTGTCATAGAATTGCTCGTCGCCGTCGGGCGGCCATGCAGGATCCCGGTCAATCAGAATTCCGGCAAGCTTCTCTGCAGCTTCGTACGGGATTTCTCGCCATGAAAAGACTGACGGTTTTGTTTCGCGGTCTTAGGGAGTCGGATGCGGAACCGGTCCCTTTTCTTGCGAACCGTTCCTTGAGTTGCTGGAGTTTAGAGATCGCCTCGGCCCGTTCCTTTTCGATCCGGTCCGGCCGTGCCTCTTCCTCAGCTATCGCCTGGCGGAGAAAGTCCTTATCCAGCATGGGTCAGCCGATGTCGATCCAGGGGCCGGTTGAAATCCATCTCTTTTGCAATGACTTACCTGAAACGAGGGCCGATACCACCGGCCCAAGAAAAAGGGACAGGTCGAGAACGACTTCCCGGAGTTCCTTGGGTGAGGCGTGAAGAAGGTTTTTCCTTACAAAAGCGCGCCATTGGGAGATCTTGCCCTGGTCTTCCGAGAACTCTTTGCTAAACGCCACGGGATTTGAAGGAATTTCGGTTTCACGCTGCGCGAATGTCTTGCGAATTGCATCCGTGAGGATTTGCCCGTCGAATTCGAACTGGCGCGACAGGAGCCAGATATCGAAGAAATCCCTCAATCGACTGTTCAGGATCCCGAGTTTGACCATCGTCTGGAATTTTTCGGCGATCGCGCTCTCCCGGCTGTATCCCAAGAGGCGAGGGGCAGGAAGATCGAGTAGGGTCGGGTAGTTTACCTCGACAGGACCCGGAACGATAGGATCGCCGAAACCGACGTCGATCTGCATTGTGACCCGGGCAGTGCCAAGGGCCCCCCGGAACCGGACACGCACACCGTGGTAATCGGCATCCTCCGCGATACGTTCCGCGTTGACCGACTTTCCATCGAATAGTAGGCCGTCAGGAGCGACTGCCTGGGAGCATGCCGACCGGATCGCGCTCGCAATGTCCGCGATGTTATTCCTCGTACGTCCAAGCAGATCGATATCCTTCGTCGCCCGGGAAAGAGGCGTCTTCCAGGCAACGAGCATCAAGGCGCCCTTGAGGATGAACTTCCGTCCATGGGGGGATTCGCCGAGACGATACAGAAAGCGCTCCATGGCGAAATACTGGAGGACTTCGTTGAATGGCCGGCCATCCGCCCGGGCGATGTAGAGAAGGCGTTGGCGGACGGACGCTGCCATGTTCACGATGGGTCGTCTGGTCAAAGGATCGCTTCCAGGTATGGCCGCATGACCTTTTCGACCCGGCAGATTCGAGCACAGCGGATCAGTTTGTCCACATTGAACGACTTTCGCCGGCGATATGCCTTGAGCGCCTCCAGGGCAACCTCGATCCCGATCTTGTAGCGATGCTTGAAGCAATCCGCGACGGTCTTTTCCGGGGAGTAGATGTGAAGGGGGATCTCACCAATCTTGTGGATCTCCGCTCCTTCGGAGAACGCATTGCCCGAGAACCAGAATATGCGAATGGGCGGGAACGAGAGGCGAGGCGGCTCCGAACCTTGCCTGATTGCGACGTAAACTTCGTGGGGCACCTGTGTTGTGAGATCATGGAAAGCCAGCGCCGAAATGAGGCAGATCACGCCGTGTGGTATCTTGAGAGCTACCGTGACGAGATCGGGATTCCCGAGGGGTGGCAGGTCGGCAAGCCGATAGAGACCGCGGCTGATCTGCTCCAGAAGGCCCGAGTCCCGCATTGCATACAGGGTCCGACGGTGTACGCCGAGTCGTATGGCATCAGCCGTGCGGAGTACCCCCTGATGGCTGCGAAATATTCCTCGTGCCTTCTCCTCGGCGTTTCCTTCGTGAGTTCTCATGTGGCCCCCTTGGACAATATTACCAGTAAAGGTTAATTTCTATAGGTAAAATTGTCCAGACCCCAAAGGAGGAGCTCGATATTGCCCGGGCGCGGCAAAAAGAGGTGAGCATGTCATGAACATGAAGAGGAAACCGCCGACCAGGACGCACCGCCAGATGGTGGAGGCGTGGAAGAAGGATCCTGAATTCAAGGCAGCATACGACGAGCTTGAAACGGAGTTCGACCTGCTGCGTGAACTGCTCGCCGCTCGTAGGCGTGCCGGCCTAACACAGGCCGGTGTGGCGGCGAAGATGGGAACCAGGCCTCCCGCCGTTACCCGGCTGGAGACGGCCCTCTCTGCCAACAAGCATTCCCCCACGCTGGTTACGCTGAAGAAATACGCCTGGGCTGTCGGTTGAAACGACGTGCCGCGGTCTTCCTCGTTTCGATGGTTCTGTGCTCGTGCGCTAAATATCAG
Source organism: Deltaproteobacteria bacterium (assembly GCA_016218975.1). Lineage (NCBI taxonomy): Bacteria > Pseudomonadati > Myxococcota > Myxococcia > Deltaproteobacteria bacterium. Next base: position 70,332 of record JACRCO010000065.1, on the reverse strand, counting down.
CTTGCTGTTGTATTCAAGCGGCTGACGCCTCGCAATCAACGCCCTTTCCCTCATGGTAAAGGGCGGGAGGATTGAGGGCGCTTTTGCCGCATATGAATAAAAATGATCATTTACCCGGCTTCAACCACGCAATTGCCGGTTCCAACCAGAGATCAATCGGCTTAAAAAAGAGCTGATGGCCCGCATCGGTCTGCAATGCAATTTCTTTGAAGGACGAATCGCTTGACTTTACTTGAGAAAAGCTACTATTACAGCTCCCAGCCACCTTATCCGACGTTGCATACAGCGACAGGAAAGTCCCTTTGAGCTTTGCGAAATCAGGGTATCCCTTTTCAAGCCCTTTCATCCCGCAGCCGGCTAAAATCAGATAATTGACTTTGGGATTCTCAAGCTCTGCTGCGACCTGAAGGACAATGACACCACCTTTTGAATGACCGGCTACCGTTATGTTTTGCGGAGGGACACCGGCAGTAGTCAGTATACGGACATCTGCAGCCGCTTTTTTCCCATACTCAACGACAGAGGCGTCTTTCGGCCGAATTTCGCTTACGACGATATATCCCTTTTCCGAAAAAGTTTTCAAGATGTCGTAGTATTTGCAGTCCCCATTCGGCCCTTTTGTCTCGACATAATAATTGTGTTGAAATAATAAGTAGTTTGCAGATTTATTGATGGTTGAGGGCATGCTGTAGAAAGGCTCGTTTGCATATGCAGTAGAGATAAAAAGGAATGAAAACAAGAGCATCAATGAAAACCCGAAGAAAGCAGAGATGATATTGCGAGTCACGAGTTCCTCCCTTAAGGGGGGTATTTACCCGGCGCCCGGCCAATCGTCCCTCCCTTATCCGAGAACCAGCTCCATCGGAAGGGCGAAGAGGCGGTCTCCGAGAGCGATAGAGTCCCGGCCTCCGTAGGCAAGAATCCCTCCGCGGCAACGGGGTGCGCCGGCAAGGAAAGCCCGGATGCCGCCAAGGTCGGAATCGGACCATCTTGTCGACGCCTTGACCTCGATCGCCAAGCAATCGCTCCCCTCGGCAATGACGAAATCCACCTCGTGGCGTCCCTGTACGTTCCAATAATAAAGCCCGGCTTCCGGCCAACGGGCCGACAATGTCTCCGCAAGATTCTGAAGGAAGTACGTTTCGAACAAGGGCCCCCGCATGAGGGAATCCGCGCCGGGGGAGATGTCGCGAACACCCGCAAAGTGTGCCGCCAGGCCGGCGTCGTTGAAAAAAAGCTTCGGCGATTTCACCATACGGGATACGGGATTTTCGAGATACGGGGGGAGCCGACGGACCAGGCAGGAGGTTTCCATCACCCCGAGGTACCGGGACAGGGTCGCCACGGGCAATTGAGCGTCCCGGGCGAGTTCGCTGATTTTCAGGATCTTTCCTGTGCGAAGCGCAGACAACCGCACTGCCCTGCGGAAGGAGATCAGGTCCGCCACCTGGCTGAGCTGCCGGACGTCCCGCTCGACATAGGTCTGCTCGTATCCGGTAAACCAGGTCGACGGGTTCCGGACGCCTCCCAGCGCCACCCGTGGCATTCCGCCCCGCAGGATTTCGGCGTGGGAGATGGACTTCGAAAGCGCTCCTCGTCGGGGAAGAGAAGGTTTCCTGAAGAAGGTGCGGAGAAATGGCTCCCCTTTCGTCGCCCGGTGGATTTCCCTGCGGCTGAACGGGGTCATCTCGATGTAGATGGCCCGGCCGGCCAGGCTTTCCGACACCCCCTTCAGAAGCGAGAAGTTGGCGGATCCCGAGAGCAGGATTCGGCCCGGGATCTGGCCCTCCCTGTCGACCTGCGCCTTGATGATCTCCATGAGTCCGGGCAGGCGTTGCGCTTCGTCGATCGTGATGGGGCCAGGCTCTCCGAGGATCGCCTCTGCGTTGGTGCGTATCGCCTCGAGATCGCCGAAACGGTCCAGGGAAAAGTACCGCCGTTTTTTCAACCCGGTGTCGTTCCTTAGAAACGTGCTCTTGCCGCACTGCCGCAACCCCGTCAGGACAACGACCGGCATGTCGCGGAGCGCCTCATGCACCCGGGGAGAGATTTCCCTGTCGAGATAGCCTGTCATAATCACACGAAGCATAGTTTAATTCTGACTTTGACGCAATGGGATTATTATAGTTATGTCGATATTGCGCCGAAATCGGGGCACACTCATAACCCGAAGGTCCCAGGTTCAAATCCTGGCCCCGCTACCAAATAAATCAAAGGGTTACGGGCAAATCCCGTAGCCCTTTTTCTTTCGGGCACCGGTACAAATTTGTGCCCAACGATTTTAAAAATCCCCCCGACGTCCTTCTCGCTGCATTTCCTTGGCTCCTATCCTTGCCGGCTTCGCAGTGAACACGCGCATGATCATCGGCATTTGAAGAACCGGCCAATCCATCCGCGGAAGCGGTACAAGAACAGCCGTTCCCTGGTCCACATAATTCCGAAACGATCCCGTGCCGGGATCATCAAACCAAAAAGTACAATTAATTCGCCGCGATCCCGTCTGCTACGAAAACCGAATCATTCGAGGGGGGAATCCCGAATGACGATGTGGCCTTTGGCGGTATATTTCGCCGCGGTAATCGTTGTTGTGGGTACCATGATAGGGGTCTCCCACATTCTGGGTGAGCGCAATCGGGGACGCGCCGTCGCCGAACCGTACGAGTCGGGTATCGTTTCCGAGGGCTCCGCCCGTGTCCTGTTTTCCGTCAAATTTTACCTCCTGGCGATGTTCTTCGTTATCTTCGACCTGGAGTCCGTCTTCCTCTTCGCCTGGGCGGTGGCGGTTCCCGAATTGGGTTGGGCGGGCTACGTGGAGGTGCTCGTCTTCATCGCCATCCTGGCGGCCGCCCTGGCTTATCTTTGGAGAGTTAGAGCGCTCGATTGGGGTCCCGCCGGACGGCTGCGTGCGCGGGCGGCAGAGGAGGGGTAGCGCGTGCGCTGGTCGCTCATGAAACCGGAATCGCTCGGGCCGGCCGAGGGGCCGGAGAGCCTCGACATGGGGGCCGCGGTCCAACGGAGCTTCGTCCTCACGACCTTGCAGGACGTGCTCGCCTGGGGGCGCAAAAACTCCATATGGCCTTTCAATTTCGGCCTCTCGTGCTGTTTCGTGGAAATGGCCACGAGCATCACGAGCAAGTACGACATCGCCCGGTTCGGATCGGAAGTGATCCGGGGAACGCCCCGTGAAGCCGACCTGATTGTCATCGCGGGAACCGTTTTCATCAAGATGGCTCCAATCATCAAACGGCTCTACGATCAGATGATGGAGCCCCGATGGGTAATTTCCATGGGGTCGTGCGCCAATTCCGGCGGGATGTACGACATCTACAGCGTGGTCCAGGGCGTCGACAAGTTCCTTCCGGTGGACGTCTATGTGCCCGGGTGCCCGCCCCGGCCGGACGCGTTCATGGAAGGGCTTCTGCTCCTTCGGGATGCCGTCGGTACCGAGCGCCGCCCCTTGAGCTGGGTTGCCGGCCCCCAGGCCGTCGTTCGGCCGCCTCTCCCTTCTCTTCGGGACCGGAACCGTGCGGAGCGGCAGAGGGCCACGGTTCTTCGGACCCCCGACGAAATATGAAAACCGCGGACGGCGGCCCGATCATAAAGGAGCTCTTCGACCGCTTCGGCGAGGAGACCCTTGTCCCCCAGGAAACGCGGGACGGGATCCAGACGCTGTGGGCATCCAGGGACAACGTGCGCGATGTCCTGGGCTACCTCAAGGCCGGGACGGACCGCCCATACCGGATGCTCTACGACCTTACGGCTGTCGACGAGCGGGTCCGACGCGTCCGCCAGGATGAAACGAAAAGCGATTTCACCGTGATCTACCACCTTCTTTCCTACGACCGTAACGAGGACATCCGCCTCAAGGTTCCGCTTAGCGGCGAAACGCCATCCGTCCCCACGGTGACCGACATCTGGCCCGCGGCGAACTGGTACGAGCGGGAAGCGTGGGACATGTTCGGCATCGGCTTCGACGGGCACCCGCATTTGCGGAGAATACTCATGCCCCCCACCTGGCAGGGACATCCGCTCCGCAAGGACCACCCCGCGCGAGCCACCGACATGGAGCAGTTCCGCCTGCCGGAAGACAGGCAGGAAATGGAGCAGGAGGCGCTCCGGTTCCGCCCCGAGGACTGGGGCCTTTCGCGGCGCGGGGAGGACACCGACTTCATGTTCCTCAACGTGGGACCGCAGCATCCGGGGACCCACGGAGTGCTGCGCATCGTTCTTCAGCTCGACGGGGAGGAGATCCTCGACGCGGTGCCCGACATCGGCTACCACCACCGTGCCGCCGAGAAAATGGGGGAGCGCCAGTCCTGGCATACCTTCATCCCTTACACGGACCGGGTCGACTACCTCGGCGGCGTGATGAACAACCTGGCGTACGTCCTTGCGGTGGAGAAACTGGCCGGGATCGAAGTGACCGATCGGGCGAAGACGATCCGGGTGATGATGAGCGAGCTCTTCCGCATCATAAGCCACCTGGTGTGGTACGGCACGTTCGCGCAGGACGTGGGGGCGCTCTCCCCCGTCTTCTACATGTTCACCGACCGGGAGAAGGCGTTCGGGATCGTCGAGGCGGTGTGCGGCGACCGGATGCATCCGAACTGGTTTCGGATCGGCGGGGTGGCGCAGGACCTTCCAAAGGGGTGGGACCGCCTCGTCGGGGAGTTCATCCGCTACTTCTCCCCGAAGCTTGCCGAGTACGACCGGATGGTCATGCGCAACCGGATCTTCCAGAGCCGCACCAGGGGGGTGGGCCGGTACACGGTAGACGAGGCGATCGAGTGGGGAATCACCGGGCCGGGGCTTCGTGCCTGCGGGTTCGAATGGGACTTCCGCAAGAAGCGCCCTTATTCCGGCTACGAGAATTTCGAATTCGAAGTTCCGACCGCGCAGAACGGAGATTGCTACGACCGGGCGGTGGTGCGGGTGGAAGAGATGCGCCAGAGCCTGCGCATCATCGAGCAATGCCTGCGGAACATGCCCGAGGGAAAATACATGTCGGAGCATCCGCTCGCCACCCCTCCGCGCAAGGATCGGACGATGCACGACATCGAGACGCTCATCTCCCATTTCCTGGGGGTTGGCTGGGGACCGGTGATTCCCGCGGGGGAGGCGTTCCAGGGGATCGAGGCTACCAAGGGGAACAACGGCTACTTCCTGGTCAGCGACGGCGGCACGATTGCTTACCGGCTCCGCATCCGCGCCCCTTCATTCCCCCACATGCAGATGGTTCCCCTCATCAGCCGGGGCCACATGGTTCCGGACCTGCTGGCCATTCTCGGGAGCGTCGACTATGTACTGGCCGATGTCGACAGATGAGCGTCTGAATCACGTCGAAGCAGGGATGCGACGATGATGACCGCGGAAGAAATCAGGGAGATCGAGGCCGAGCTGGCGCATTACCCGGTACGGAGAGCAGGCGCGATCGAGGCGCTGAAGGTCGTACAGCGGCACCGGGGATGGATCTCCGACGATAGCGTCAAGGAGATCGCCGCGTTCCTTGGGATGAGCGCCGATGAAGTGGACGCCGTCGCCACCTTCTACAACCTGGTCTTCCGCCGCAAGGTGGGCAGGCACGTGATCCTGGTCTGCGACAGCGTGAGCTGCTGGGTGATGGGCTACGATTCCCTTCGCGACCGGTTGAGCGCCAGCCTGGGAATCGGACTCGGGGAGACGACGGCGGACGGGCGATTCACCTTCCTGCCGACCGCCTGCCTCGGCGCCTGCGACCGTGCGCCGGCGATGATGGTGGACGAGGACCTTCACGGCCCCGTCAATCCCGGAGGGATCGACGCTATCCTCGGGAACTACCGGTAGGAGCGACGATGGAATGGAAACCCCGCTAACCGGCAACATCCGTCCCGACCGGGAGCCGCCGGACCTCCCGGAATACGAGAGGGCAGGGGGATACCGTGCGCTGCGGAAGGCGCTCCTTTCGATGACGCCATGGAAGGTCGTCGAGGAGGTCAGGTCGTCGATGTTGAGGGGACGAGGAGGAGCAGGATTTCCCACGGGGATGAAGTGGACCTTCGTGCCGAAGGGTCCCGACGCCCCGCGGCCGAAATACCTGGTCTGCAACGCCGACGAGATGGAGCCGGGCACCTTCAAGGACCGCCTGCTCATGGAGGGAGACCCGCACCAGCTGATCGAGGGGATGATCGTCTCCGCGTACGCCATCGAGGCCGATGTCGCGTGGCTCTTCCTGCGGGTGGAGTACGCGCTCTCCGCCGGGAGGCTTGCGAAAGCGATCGCGGAGGCTTACGGGAAGGGATACCTGGGCAAGGACATACTCGGGTCCGGATACAGCCTGGAGCTTTACCTGCATACGAGCGCCGGGCGATACATGTGCGGGGAGGAGTCGGGGCTTCTCAACTCGCTCGAAGGAAAGCGCGCCACCCCGAGGGCCAAGCCGCCATTCCCGGCTGTCTGCGGGCTCTGGGGAAAGCCCACGGTAATCAACAACGTGGAGACACTGTGCAACGTACCTCATATCGTCAACCGCGGTGCGGACTGGTTCAAGGGGTTGAGCCGGACCGGGGACTCCGGAACAAAGTTATACGGGGTGAGCGGCAGGGTACGGCGGCCCGGGATCAGCGAGCTGCCGATGGGGACCACGATCCGGGAGATCCTGGAGTCCGCGGGGGGGATGCAGGAGGGATACCGGCTGCGCGCCGTCATACCCGGGGGAGCTTCCACGGAATTCGTCCCGGCGGAGCACCAGGACATGCCGATGGACTTCGACTCCCTCCAGGCGGTCGGAAGCCGGATGGGCACCGGGACGATGATCGTCCTCGACGACCGCACCTGCCCCGTAGCGATGCTGCGCAACCTCGAGCAATTCTTCGCCAGGGAGTCGTGCGGTTGGTGCACGCCGTGCCGCGACGGGCTGCCCTGGGTGGAGAAACTTCTGGACGCCGTCGAGGTGGGGCGGGGGGAGCCGGAGGACCTCGAACTCCTGGCGATGCACGCGAAGTTCCTGGGGCCCGGGCTGACCTTTTGCGCCCTGGCTCCGGGGGCCATGGAACCGCTGCGGAGCGGCCTGTCTCTCTTCCGCGACGATTTCCTGCGCCACATCCGCGAGAAGCGGTGTCCCTGGAGGTGAGGATGGCGCGAATCCGGGTTGACGGAAAATGGTACGAAGTAAAGGACGGGCAGAATCTCCTCCACGCTTGCCTGTCCCTGGGATTCGACATCCCTTACTTCTGCTGGCACCCGGCGATGCACTCCGTGGGCGCGTGCCGCCAGTGCGCTGTAAGGCAGTTCCAGGACGAGCGCGACACGAAGGGAAAGATAGTTATGTCGTGCATGACCCCGGCGGCCGACGGGACGCTAATCTCGATCGACGACCCGGAGGCGCGCGAATTCCGCGCACGGGTCATCGAGTGGCTCATGGTCGGACACCCCCACGACTGTCCCGTCTGCGACGAAGGCGGCGAGTGCCATCTCCAGGACATGACGGTGATGACCGGCCACGCCTACCGCCGGTACCGGTTCCGGAAGAGGACCTTCCGGAACCAGGACCTGGGTCCCTTCGTCAACCACGAGATGAACCGGTGCATCGCCTGCTACCGGTGCGTGCGCTTCTACCGGGATTACGCAGGGGGGCGCGATCTCCAGGCGCTGGGCGCGCACCACTACGTCTACTTCGGACGGCACGAGGACGGGACGCTGGAAAACGAATTCAGCGGGAACCTCGTCGAGGTATGTCCCACCGGCGTGTTCACCGACAAGACGCTGAAAATACATTACACGAGGAAGTGGGACCTCCAGACCGCGCCTTCCGTATGCATGCATTGCGGCCTGGGGTGCAACACGATACCCGGAGAGCGGTACGGCACGCTGCGACGAATTCTCAACCGGTACAACGGCGAGGTCAACGGTTATTTTCTGTGCGACCGGGGGCGGTTCGGCTACGAGTTCGTCAATGGGGAACACCGTATCCGGCAGCCGTTGCGCGCGCCGGGCCGGGGCGCAACCCCCGTCGCCGCCCGCCGGGAAGAGGCGCAGGATCTCCTTGCGCGCCTTCTTTCGGAGAGCGGGAGAGTGATCGGCATAGGGTCCCCCCGCGCCTCGCTCGAGGCGAACTTCGGGCTGCGCACCCTTGTGGGCCCGGAGCGGTTCCACGCCGGTATGGCGGAAGGCGAGTCACGCCTGGTCCGGCGCATCGCCGGCATCCTTCGGGACGGCCCGGCGCCCGCTGCATCCATTAGGGACGTGGAGGAGTGCGATGCGGTGCTCGTGCTGGGAGAGGACGTGACGAACACGGCCCCGCGGCTGGCGCTGGCTCTCCGGCAGTCGGCGCGCCAGGCCCCGATGCGGATCGCGGAACGGCTGAAGATCCCCCTCTGGCACGACGGGGCGGTCCGGGATGCCGTTCAGGACGATCGGGGCCCGTTCTTCATCGCCTCGCCTTGCGGCACGAAGCTCGACGACCTGGCCGTCCGGACGTACCGCGCCGCGCCCGACGACCTGGCCAGGCTGGGGTTCGCGGTTGCCAGGGAGCTGTCCGCCGACGCGCCCCCGGTCCCGGACCTTTCTGAAGAAGCGCGGGCCCTGGGCGCGGAGATCGCGGCGGCGCTTTCGGGCGCTAGGCTGCCGCTCGTCGTCTCGGGGACCGGGTGCGGCAGCGAGCCGGTGATCCTCGCCGCTGCAAACATAGCGCGGGCCCTCTGCGAGTCGGGCCTGCCGGCGAGGCTCTGCTTCACTGTCCCCGAGTGCAATGCCCTCGGGCTGGCGCTTTTTGAAGGCCGAAGCCTCCCGGAGGCGTTCCGGGCGGTCGAGGAGGGAAATGCGGACACGGTAATCGTTCTGGAGAACGACCTCTACCGCCGCGCGGATGCCGCGGAAGTTGACGCCTTCCTGGGGAAGGCGAAGCACGTGATCGTCGTCGACCACCTGCTTCACGACACCGCCTCGAAGGCGGATCTCCTCCTGCCCGGGGGGACCTTCGCCGAGACGAACGGAACTGTGGTGAGCGGCGAGGGGCGGGCGCAGCGATTCCATCGGGTGCTCTCCCCGAACGGAGAAATACGGGAAAGCTGGCGCTGGCTGCATGACGCCCTTTCATCCCTCGGCAGACCGGAGGGTGCGGAGTGGAAAAAGGTGGACGACGTCGCCGCCGCCCTCGCCGAGGCGCTGCCCGTCTTCCGGCGAATTTCCGAGTGCGCCCCTTACGCCGAATTCCGAATCGCGGGACAGAAGATCCCGAGGCAGCCGCAACGCTACAGCGGCCGCACAGCGATCCTGGCGAACTTAAGCGTCCACGAGCCGAGACCTCCCGACGACCCCGATAACGCGCTCTCATTTTCAATGGAAGGGTTCCCGGGGATCCCCCCGGCGCCGCTTGTTTCCCGGTTCTGGGCGCCCTCGTGGAACTCGGTCCAGGCGACGATCAAGTTCCAGGCGGAGGGGGCCGCCCCATGGATCGGGGAGGAGAGCGGCATCCGGCTGATCGAGGCGTCAACATCCGGAAGGGCGGCGTGGTTCGAGGAGATCCCCCCGGCGTTCTTGCCGAGGGAGGGGTCATTCCTTGTCCTGCCCCTGCACCACATCTTCGGCTCGGAAGAGACGAGCGCCCTTTCCCCGGCCATAAACCAACGTGCGCCCGCTCCCTACCTTGCGCTTAACCCGCGCGACGCCACAGCGCTACGGATCGAGCCGGGGGGAAACGCGGAGCTTGTACTGGGCGGGGCCGTCCGCTACCTGCCGGTTTCGTTGCGGCCTGATCTCCCCCGCGGCACGGCCGGCCTGCCGGCGGGGATGGGCGGGTGGAAGGGGGCGGTTTTGCCCGGGTTCGGGACGATCAAGGCGGCGGAGCGGCCATGACAGGAACGGCGAGCGCGCTTCTCAACGTGTTCGGGATCCTGGGGGCCGTGCTTACAGCGGCCGCCGTCCTCGTTTGGGCGGAGCGCCGCCTCCTCGCCTTCTGGCAGGACCGGTACGGGCCGAACCGGGTGGGTCCCCAGGGGATTTTTCAGGTGGTGGCCGACATGATCAAGCTCTTCGCGAAGGAGGACTGGATCCCCCCCTTTGCGGAGCGGCACGCGTTCGTCCTCGCGCCGGCGATCATCGTTGTCACGGCGCTCCTGTCGTTCGCCGTCGTCCCCGTCGCGCCCGGCATCGGCGTCGCGAGCCTCGACGTCGGGCTGCTCTTCGTCCTCGCCATGTCCTCCCTGGCCGTCTACAGCGTGGTCCTGGCGGGATGGGCGTCCAACAGCAAGTATTCCCTCCTGGGAGGATTGCGCGCTGCGGCGCAGATGCTCTCCTACGAGGTTTTCATGGGGCTGTCGCTCATGGGGGTGGTGATCCTGGCCGGCTCCTTCGACCTGCGCGAGATCGTGGAGGCGCAAAAGAGTATGTGGTTCGTCGTTCCCCAGCTCCCGGGCTTCATCGTGTTCACGATCGCCGGGATCGCCGAGACCCGCCGGCTACCCTTCGACCTTCCCGAGGCGGAGAGCGAGCTGGTGGCGGGATTCCATACCGAGTACTCGGGGATGAAGTTCGGGATGTTCTTCGTCGGAGAGTACATCGGCGTAACCCTGGTCTCGGCTCTGATCGCGACGCTGTTCTTCGGAGGTTGGCTCGGTCCGGGGCTTCCTCCCGTCGCCTGGTTTCTGCTAAAGACCCTCTTATTCGTCGGATTTTTCATCCTGCTGCGCGCCTCCCTGCCGAGACCGCGCTACGACCAGCTCATGGCATACGGATGGAAGTTCCTTCTGCCGCTGTCCCTCCTCAACCTGGTCGTCACGGGCGGGATCGTGCTGGCTGCGCGGGGGGGATCATGACGGGCGGACATCCCTTCTCTCCCGATAGCGCGATCGCAAGCTCGCTGCGGACAATGTGGGAGGTCTTCCGCCACCTCTTCCGCAGGAAGGCGACCGTGCAGTACCCTGAGGAGAAGGCGTACCTTGCGCCGCGGTGGAGGGGGCGAATCATCCTGGCCCGGGACCCCGACGGCGAGGAACGGTGCGTGGCCTGCTACCTGTGCGCCGTCGCCTGCCCCGTGGACTGCATCGCCCTCGATGCGACCGAGGACGGGTACGGCCGGCGGTACCCGGAGTTTTTCCGGATCAACTTTTCACGCTGCATTTTCTGCGGCTTCTGCGAGGAGGCTTGCCCGACCTACGCCATCCAGCTCACCCCCGACTTCGAGATGAGCGAGTATGACCGCGCGAACATGGTCTACGAGAAGGAGGACCTGCTCATCAGCGGTCCCGGGAAATACCCGGAGTACAACTTCTACCGTGTAGCGGGACTCGCGATCAAGGGGAAGGAGAAGGGGGAGGCCGAGAACGAGGAGCCTCCGGCGGACCCCAAGGGGCTTCTGCCGTAAGAGGCCCCCGGGGCGGACGAAGGACCGCGCATGGGCACGACCTTCTACATCGCGGCCGCCGTCGCGATCTTCTCCACTGCGATGGTGATCACGCGGCTTTCCGCCGTGCACGCCCTGCTATACCTTGTCGTGTCGCTCCTGTCCGTGGCGCTGGTCTTTCTCTCCCTGGGCGCGCCGTTCATCGCCGCCCTGGAAGTTATCGTCTACGCGGGCGTCATCATGGTGCTCTTCCTGTTCGTCATCATGATGCTCAACCTGGGGAAGGCGGCGGCTGCGCAGGAAGCGTCGTGGCTTCGTCCGGGGATCTGGGGCGGGCCCGCGGCCCTTTGCGTCCTCCTGCTCATCGAGCTGATCTACGTACTGTCGCGCGGCGAGACCGCACAGAAGGTCTCCGGCGCCTTGGTAGTCGGGCCCAAGCAGGTTGCGATCGTCCTGTACGGACCGTATCTGCTCGGCGTGGAGCTGGCCTCCATGCTGCTCCTTGCGGGGCTCGTTGGCGCGTACCACCTCGGCCGGCGCGGCACGGATCGGGATTCGGGACACGGGCGAGGGGGAGGGGAGTAGCGGCATGGGCGCGGCTCCGGTCGGGCACGGACTGCTGCTGGCGGGGATCCTCTTCGGGCTGGGACTCGCCGGGCTCCTCGTCCGCCGCAACGTCATCTTCATCCTGATGTCGATCGAGATTATGCTCAACGCGGCGGGGCTCGCCTTCGTGGTCGCCGGCTCCAGCTGGGGGCAGGCCGACGGCCAGGTGATGTTCATCTTCATCCTGACGATGGCGGCCGCGGAGGTCTCCGTCGGGCTGGCGCTGGTCCTGCGTATGTTCCACCGGTTCAAGACGGTGGACGCCGACGCGGCCAGCCGGATGCGGGGCTGACGGAAATGTTGTCCCTTCTGTGGCTCGTCCCCGCGCTTCCGCTCGCCGGCTTCTCCGTGCTGGCCGCCGGAGCGGGCCGGCTCACGAGGCCGCAGGCCGCGCTTGTCGGCGTGGGCGCCGTGGGGCTCTCGGCCTTGGGGGCCCTTCTTGTCGCCGCCTCTTTCCTGGTCCATCCTCCCCCCGGCCACGCCTTCGTCCAGCAGCTCTGGACCTGGATCGACATCGACGGCTTTGCGCCCCGGATCGCGCTGCGCCTTGACGCGCTCTCCCTGTTGATGATGGCCGTCATCACCTTCGTCGCCTTCCTCATACACCTTTACTCCTCCGAGTTCATGATCGAGGAGGAAGGGTACGGCCGGTTCTTCGCCTACATGAACCTCTTCGTGGCGATGATGCTCATCCTGGTGCTGGCCGACAACCTGCTCCTTCTGTATCTCGGCTGGGAAGGAGTGGGTCTGTGCAGCTACCTGCTCATCGGCTTCTGGTACAAGGACCCCGCCAACGGCGCGGCGGCCAGAAAAGCCTTCATCGTGACCAGGATCGGCGATGCCGCGATGGCCGTCGGCCTCTTCCTTGTCTTCACCGAGCTGGGAACTATGGATATCCAGGAGATGATGCGGCGGGCGGGGCTTTCGTGGACGCCGGGATCGGCGATGCCTGTCGCCGCCGCGGCGCTTCTGCTCGGCGGGGCGCTGGGAAAGTCCGCCCAGATCCCCCTCCAGACATGGCTGCCGGACGCCATGGCGGGCCCCACCCCGGTCTCCGCCCTGATCCACGCCGCCACCATGGTGACCGCGGGGGTCTACCTCGTCGCCCGCACACATGCGCTTTACACCCTGGCTCCCCCCGTCCAGCACGCCGTCGCCGTGATCGGGGCCCTGACGCTCCTCGTGGCGGGAGCAAGCGCCATGGTGCAAAGGGATATAAAGAGGGTCCTCGCCTACTCGACGATCAGCCAGATCGGTTACATGTTCCTTGCACTGGGAGTGGGGGCGTATACGGCCGCCATCTTCCACTTCATGACCCACGCGTTCTTCAAGGCGCTCCTGTTCCTTGCGGCAGGCGCCGTCATCCGGGCCCTGCACCACGAGCACGACATCTTCCGGATGGGAGGCCTGCGGAAGGAGCTTCCGCTGGCATTCTGGACCTTCCTTGCCGCCGGGGCATCGCTCTCCGGCTTCCCCCTGGTGACAGCGGGATTCTACAGCAAGGACGAGATCCTACGGCACGCATGGTCCTCGCCCTCCGGGGGGCCGTGGCTCTTTGCGGCCGGGTGGACGGGGGCCGTCATCACCGGGATCTACATCTTCCGCCTGATATTCCAGGTCTTCTTCGGGGCTCCGAAGGGGCCTGCCGACAGGAGGCCGAGCGTCCGGATCGAGCTTCCGCTGGCGGTCCTCGCGGTTCTTTCCGTCGGGGCCGGGTTCGTCGAGATCCCGGGGACCCTTGGCGGCTCCGCCCGGCTCACCGGATTCCTCGGAACCGCACTCCCGGTCCCCGCGGAACCTGAAGGAGTCGCCGGCGCATCGGTGATTCCGCAGCTCCTCGCGATCGCCGCATCGCTCCTTGGCATCGGGGTGGCGTACCTGCTGTTCCTGCGCCGCCCCGGCGTCATCGATCGATTGGCCCGGACTTCGATGGGGGAGGCGGTGCACCGGTTATGGCTCTCGGGGTGGGGATTCGACCGGCTGTACGACCGGCTCATCGTCCGCCCGGTCGTTCGGGCGGCGGCGGTCAACCGGGACGATTTCATCGACTCGTTCTACGACGGCGTGGCTCTCTTCAACAGGATGCTGCACCGCGTCCTCGTCCGGACCCAGACCGGGAACGTGCGCTGGTACGCCGCGGCGATCGCGGCGGGAGCCGCAGGCCTCGTGGCCATCGTGCTGTTTCTATGATCCTGCCGGTACTCATTCTCATCCCGCTTGCAGGGGGAGTCGTCGCCTGGCTGCTCGAGTGCGGAGACGCGCGCCGGCCCCGTTGGGTCTGCCTTGCCGCCCTGACACTCGATCTACTGCTCGTCCTCGTCCTGTGGGCCGTATCATTCCCACGGATGGACGGGTCGGCCGGCGGCTGGATCGCGGAGCTGCGGTGGAGCTGGATACCCCGTTTCGGAATCGGCCTCCGCCTGGCGATGGACGGGATCAGCCTGCTTCTTTCGGCGCTGACCGTGTTCCTGGGGATCGCCGCGGTGGCCGCTTCGTGGACCGAGATCCGGGAACAGGTCGGGTTCTTCCACTTCAACCTGATGTGGGTCCTCTCGGGGGTGCTGGGCGTCTTCCTGTCCCTGGACCTTTTCCTCTTCTATTTTTTCTGGGAGCTGATGCTCGTCCCGATGTATTTTCTCATCGCCGTCTGGGGCCACGAGAACCGCATCTACGCCGCGGTAAAGTTCTTCCTGTTCACGCAGCTCTCCGGGCTGCTCATGCTCCTCGCCATCCTGGGACTTTATTTCGTCCATCACCGCGCCACCGGCGTCTACACCTTCGACTACGAGCGGCTCCTCGGCACCCCGATGGGAGGGGCGACATCATGGTGGCTCATGCTCGGTTTCTTTGCAGCCTTCGCCGTGAAGCTGCCCGCAGTGCCGCTGCACACCTGGCTTCCGGACGCCCACACGGAGGCGCCCACCGCGGGGAGCGTGATCCTCGCCGGTCTTCTCCTCAAGACGGGCGCCTACGGCCTCCTGCGCTTCGCCGTCCCTCTCTTTCCGGAAGCGGCGCGCGCATTCGCGCCCCTGGCCATGGCGTTGGGGGCGGCCGGTATCCTTTACGGCGCCTTGCTGGCCTTCGCCCAGTCCGACCTGAAGCGGCTGGTGGCGTACACGAGCGTCAGCCACCTGGGATTCGTCATGCTGGGGATCTATTCCGGGAGCGTCCTGGCGCTCCAGGGCGCGGTCCTTCAGATGATCTGCCACGGGCTCAGCACGGGGGGCCTCTTCATCCTGGCGGGGGCGCTCCAGGAGAGGATCCACACGCGGGACATGGACATGATGGAGGGGCTGTGGGCGGTCTCCCCGCGGATGGCGGGGGCAGGCCTTTTCTTCGCCCTTGCCTCCCTGGGCCTGCCCGGCATCGGCAACTTCGTGGCGGAGTTCCTGGTGCTCCTGGGGGCTTACCGGGTCGATCCCGCCGTAACGGCCGTCGCCGTCGTCGGCCTGGTCGCCGCGACGGTCTACTCCCTGCGCCTGGTCCAGCAGACCTTTCACGGGTCGAACGTGCGTGGCTGGACCTTCCCGGACTTCACGATGCGGGAGATGGTTGTAATGGCCGCGATGATAGCCCTTCTCCTGTGGATCGGGCTGCGCCCGCAAACCTTGATCGACACGGCGGCGCCGGATCTCTACCGCATCGCCGCGTCCGTCTCCGTCGCTTCCGCGCCGGCGGGGAGGTGAGACATGCCCGCCTCCGACGTGCTCGCCCTTCTTCCGCTGATCGCGGTCGCCGCGGGGTCGGTGGCTGTGATGATCGCCGCCACTTTCCGCAGCCACGCGCTTGCGGCCGGACTGGCGGCCCTCTCCCTCGCCGCGGCCTTCGCGCTCGTTCCGGCGGTATCCCCGCTGTCCCCCCGGCAGGTCACTCCGCTCCTGTCAGTCGACCGGTACGCCCTCTTTTGCATGGGACTGATCTTCGCGTCGGGCTTCGCGGTGGTCCTCATTTCATTCGGGTATCTCCGGGACAGGCCGGACCCGAAGGAGGAATTCTACTTCTTCCTGCTTCTCGCGGTGCTGGGTTCGGCCGTCCTGGCAGGGAGCCGGCACTTTGCGTCCTTCTTCCTGGGGCTGGAGCTCCTGAGCGTCTCGCTCTACGCCATGGTCGCCTACCCGCGGGAGGGCGATATTTCCCTCGAGGCTGGACTGAAATACCTTATCCTCGCGGGTGCGTCATCAGCCTTCCTTCTCTTCGGGATGGCCCTGGTGTACGCCCGCTGCGGGACGATGGAGTTCGTGCGTCCAGGCGCGTCGCTTTCCCTTGCAGGCGGGTTCCGGGACGCCTATCTCCTTGCGGGGCTGGGGCTGATCCTCGCCGGGGCGGGGTTCAAGCTGGGAGTGGTCCCATTCCACCTGTGGACACCGGACGTCTACGAGGGAGCCCCCGCACCCGCGACGGCCTTCGTGGCCACCGTGTCGAAGGGCGCCATGGCGGCGCTTCTCCTCCGGTACGTGGTCGACGCGGGGGCCTACGATTCCCCGTCCGCGCTGGCGGCGATAAACGTCGTCGCGGTGGCTTCGATCCTGGCGGGAAACCTGTTGGCCCTCCTGCAAAGCAACGTGAAACGCATTCTCGCCTATTCCTCGATCGCTCACCTGGGTTACCTGCTGGTGGCTCTTGCGGCGGGAGGTCCCCTTGCCTGGGAAGCGGTGATGTTTTACCTGGTTGCGTATTTCATCACCACGCTGGCGGCCTTCGGAGTCGTTACCGTCATGTCCGGGCCGGACCGGGACGCGGATGCGATCGACGATTACCGGGGCCTCTTCCTGCGCCGGCCCTGGCTGGCCGGGATCTTTTCGGCGGCTCTCCTGTCCCTGGCGGGAGTTCCGTTGACCGCGGGATTTGTGGGAAAGTTCTACATCCTTGCGGCAGGCATCCGGGTGGAGGCGTGGCTCCCGGTGGTAACCCTTGTGCTCGGCAGCACCATCGGCCTCTTCTATTACCTCAGGATCATCGTTGCGGTCTATTCGCGGTTGCCGGGGGAGGGAGCCGGTACCGCTCCGTTCGCGCCTGCGGTTCCGCTTGCCGGGATTGTCACGCTGGCCGGGCTTGTCCTGCTCCTCGTCGGAATCGGCGTATACCCGGCCCCGCTCCTGCGCCTGATCCAGGCGGCGGCCGCAGGCCTGGTTCCCGGTCCGTGAGTCGTCCGGCTACCATTTGCTCGATACGCCTGTCAGGTGGTCGGTGGGACCTTGTCCGCTTCCGATGGAAAATCCGTTTCGGATGGCCTCGGTGACATAATCCTTGGCCCGTCCGACCGCCTCCGGCGGCGTCAGCCCCTTGGCCAGTCCGGCGGTGATCGCAGAGGCGAAAGTGCAGCCGCTTCCGTGGACGCAGGAGGTTTTCAATCGCGGCGACCGGAACAGGATGAGTTCCCGCCCGCCGCACAGGACGTCGATGGCCCGGGATTCGATGTCCAGATGTCCGCCCTTCAAGACCACCCATCGACAACCGATGTTTTTCAGTTCCCGCGCGGCATTCTTCATGGCGTCCAGATCTTCGATCCGGCGGCCAAGAATCGCCTCGGCCTCGAAAATATTGGGGGTGATTACGGTCGCAAGCGGAAGCAGTTCCTGGGCGAGCGCCTTGCGGGCTTCCGGCGCCAGCAGGGTAGCGCCGCTCTTGGCGACCATGACAGGGTCGACGACCAGGTTGGGAATCCGGAATTCGCGGACCGCTTCCGCCACCGCCTTGACGATTTCCGCATTGGACAGCATCCCGGTCTTGGCGGCATCGGCGCCGATGTCGGTCATGACGCTTCGAATCTGCTCCCGGACGAATTCCGGCGAAACGTCGAAAATTCCCTGCACCCCAACGGTATTCTGGGCCGTGAGAGCGGTTATTGCCGACATCCCGTAAACGCCGAAGGCCGTGAACGTCTTGAGGTCCGCCTGGATTCCGGCGCCTCCGCCGCTGTCGGAGCCGGCTATGGTCAGTGCCTTATCGATCTTGACGGTCAACGCGTCTCCTGCGTGGCCGCATTGCCGAAGGCGGCCCAAAACGGATCCACCCCGGGATGGGTCAATTCGTGAGCCGTTCCCTTTTCGAAGACTCGCAATCCATCCTTCGATTCCATGATCTCACCCACCATGCTGGAGGGAATCCCTTTGTCGCTTAACCGACGGATCACTTCCTGCGCCTTGTGCGGCCGGCAGGCGATGATCAGCGTCCCCTCGCTGATCGACGAATACGGGTCGACTCCGAACAGTTCGCACACCTTCCCCACCAGGTCCTGCACGATGATCTTGTCCTTGTCGATGGTCATGCCGACTGCCGACGCCCTGGCGACCTCGAAAAGACCGCCCCACACGCCGCACTCGGTGGCATCGTGCATCGCCGTCACGCCGGCGTCTCTCACCCCGGCTTCAGCCGCGGTGAAGGCGTCCTCAACGACCGACATCTGCCAGAAAATCTCCTCCGCATCCCGCGCGGCTTTTTCCCCGTATCGTTCCGCCACCACCCGGGGAAAGGTGACGGCGAACAGTCCGGCGGTTTCGATGGCCGCCCCTTTGGTGACGATTACGACGTCTCCCGGCCGCGCCATCATGGGGGTCACATACCGGTCCCTGGGACCTATTCCGATGACTGTGGCGCCGCCGATCATCGGATATTCGCATCCTTGATAGCGGCCGGTGTGTCCCGACAGGATTGCCATGCCTAACTTGCCGCACTCCCTGTGCACCGCCGCCCACAACGCTTCAAGGCACTCCCGGGACATGGAGAGAGGGAGATTCAGATCCATGGTGATATATTGCGGCCGGATTCCCGACGTGGCCGCATCGGAGGCCAGGATGTGGACCGCGAACCAGCCCGAACGCTCCCACCCGTAAGGGGGGACGACGAAAATCGGGTCCGTTGTCGTCACCATCACTTGACCGTTCCCCAGGTCGACGACCCCGACATCCACACCGTGATGGGGACCCACGAGGATCTCCGGGCGTTTCAGACCCAGCCGGGGAAGGATGATTTCATCGAAGATTTCGGAAGATACCTTGCCGACGCAAGGAAACTGCGGATTCACGCTGTCCTCCCGTAACAAACAATATATCACCCCCTCGGGGTTTCCCCCGTCGTCGGCAGGAAGCGCACCCGGGCAGGTCCGTTTGAATACCGGAATGGTAAAAAAATCAGGCGGCCGGGGTGACTCTTGCTGCCCGGCAGGTGGATTCCCTATATTTTCATGCCTTCCCCGCATCCGTCGCTCACGCGGGTGTGCGGCCAATAGGCTATCATTTCGTTCTTGTCCGAGACGGGTTCGGGCGCGTTCCGGCGGCATTCGCGGCTTTCTTCGGATGCCGCTTTGCACTCCGGACACGCCTTCGCCTTCACCCAATACAAGCATTGTTCGCAAACGATCATCATCACGCCCTCCGTTCCGATGGATGGTTTGGATCACCCGGCCGCCCCCGGTTGGATGCTGGGAGACGGATTCGGTTCCACCGTCATGCCGCGAGGAATCCGCGGACCTCCTGGTCGGCGACCTGGGCAAAGGTTTCGTACATCGTCCCGACCGAGCAGAACGGTTCCGGCACGGCCAGAACCACAAACTCGTCCGCTTCACGCGAGATGGATTCCGCCGTTTCGGCGGGCGCACCGGGCACGGCGACGACGATACGCACAGCTCCCAGGGAACGCGCTGCATGGACGGCCGCACGCATCGTGGCGCCGGTCGCCAGGCCGTCGTCGACGAGAACGACAGTGCGGCCACGGAGATCGGGCGGCGGCCGCTCCCCGCGGTATGCGCGCTCCCGTCTCTCCAGCTCACGCTGTTCCCTCGACTCGACGGCCGCGATTTCCTCGGGGGTGATTCCAGCGATGCGAACAACGTCGTCGTTCAACACCCGTATCCCGCCGGAGGCTATCGCCCCCATCGCCAGCTCCTCCTGGCCCGGCACGCCGAGCTTCCGGACGAGAAGCAGGTCAAGGGGTGCGCCGATCCCTCTTGCAACCTCGTAGGCCACGGCAACTCCGCCGCGGGGGAGCCCCAGGACAATCGTGTCCCTGCGGCCCGCGTATCGCTCAAGAGCCGAGGCCAATCGTTTCCCGGCATCCCTGCGGTCGGTGAAATACTTCATGATCCCCTCTGATCATTAGATGTGGTCTTCCCCTCCGTCAATCCAGGAAAAGCACCAGGCACTTTGCGGCGCCGCCGGCCTTTATGAACTCCGAGAGGTCCGTCTCCCACACCTCGTATCCCGACTTCCGAAGGCTCCGCCTGAAATCCCCGCAGCCGGCGTTCAGCACGACCTTTTTCCCCGCCACCACGGCATTGCAGGCGAACCGGAGCGCGTCCTCCCTGGAGATTTCGACCATCCGGGGCACGTAGGTCTCGATCACCTTAAGGGCATAAGGATCGAGGGCGGGACGATAGCAGGCTACGGCGTCCTCCGCGAGCGGGCAGAAGCAGGTGTCCAGGTGATAGAAGCGTGGATCCACGAGCTCGAGCGACAGGACCCGCTTTCCCACGAACTCTCCGAGGTGGACATGGGTGCGGATGTCTGAGCGGAGCCGGTAGCCGCAGAACATCTCGCCGCCGACCTCGATAGCGTCGCCCTCCCCCTCGAAGGGAAGGTCCGCGGGAAGGGGGCGGATATCGTAGCCTTCCTTTTCGAACCAACGCCGGAAGACCGGGGCTTCCGCGCGGCGCTCGGGATGCCGGAAGTTGCTCGGGATGAAGGTGTTCCCGCGGACCAGGCCGGCGTTCGCGGTGAAGACGAGGTCGGGGACCCCCTCGACCGGCGCAAGGAGCGAGACCGAAAGCCCCAGTTTATTTTCGAGCAGGTTGTAGAGGTCCTCCCACTGTTTCCGGGCACGGGCGGGATCGGCCTGGCGCGCGCGGGACATCCATGGGTTGATCTCGTACTCGATGCCGTAGTAGGCCGGTTCGCACATGAGGATGCGGCGCAAGGAAGCCCCCCCGTCAGAAATGCGGGCTATGCGTGTCATCGGGCCGATCGGCCCGTTCATTCATCCCTTGAGCTTCCCGGCGAGCTCGCGCAGAAACAGCTCGGCATCGGTTACCAGGCCCAGCGACTGATGGGTCCCCCGGTCGGCCAACTTGGTCACCATTTCGGACTGGATGTCCACGCACACCGTGCGGACCTTCGCGGGCAGCAGGTTGCCCGTGGCGATGGAGTGGAGCATGGTGGCGATCATCACGGCCATGGACACCCCCCGGCAGAGCTCCCGCATCCGCTTTTGGGCCTCGACGGCGTCGGTGATCACTTCCGGCAAGGGGCCGTCGTCGCGGATGGAGCCGGCAAGAACGTATGGGATTCCGGCCTTGACGAGGCCATGCATGATGCCGTCTGAAAGATGACCCAGCTCGATCGCCCGCGAGATCCCCCCCACGGACCGGATGAAATTGATGGCGCGGAGATGGTGCTCGTGTCCCCGCGGGAGGATCTTTCCCCCCCTGGTCGATACGCCGAGGGAAGTGCCGTACAGGGAAACTTCGATATCGTGCGCGGCGAGACCGTTCCCCGCGAAGACCGCGTCCACGTACCCGGCTTCGATGAGGGCGCTGAAACAGTCCCGGGCTCCCGTATGTACCAGGGCCGGCCCCAGAACCCAGAGAATCCGTCCCCCGCCTTCCATCTTTATCCGCCTAATCTCCCGGGCTATCTCATCGATGATAAGCACCTTCGGTTTCTCGGGTGAGACGGTGCTGGACATGAACTCGAAGAGCCCGCGGCGGGAGAGCTCCTTCCTCAGGGGCTCCACGCGGACGCCTTCTTGACCCGCCACCAGAAAGTCGCCTGCCTTGACCTGGTACATTTTGACGCAGGCCGCCCGGCCTTCCTCAGGGAGCACCCGGATACCGCTGTCCATACAGAGGTCTTCGACTTCCAGCCAGCGGCCTCCGTGCCGAACCCAGGTGGGAAGATTTGTAGTCGCATAGAAGCCGTCGGGAAAGAAGCCGTCGCCCGGAGCCGGATCCAGGCGTACTTCCTCTTCTTCGACCGCCATGGCCCCCAGGCGCCGGATGTGCCCGAGGACCTTGAGCAGGACCTCCTCCGACGGCGCAGTGATCCGGATGCGTGCGTAGCTCGGGTCCTGGCGCTTCTTTCCGACGTCGATCTCTTCCGTTTCGTACTCGGCGCCGTGGTCCAGGATCTCGTCCAGGACCTTGGGAAAGGTGAGGGAGTCTATGATGTGACCCCGCAATTCGACGACCTTTGAGAACGTGGCCATGGGTTCCCTCGCGTCGCATTCCCGTTTCTTATGGTTGGATGCTCCGCCGGGAAATTCCGGCGGAAGATTTATTTGCCGTTCGTTCGCGCAAGACCGGTATTTACGATCCCGACCTTGTTGGCTCCGCTGCATGCAATGAAGATATCCCCTGAAGGCGCCGCTGCCATGTGGCGGATCACTTTACCGCCCGAAGGGATCGCCCAGCGCGAAAACGCCTTCGTTTTCGGATCGAACATCACGATCGTGTTCGGTTCGGGTCCCGACTCGCTGTACCAGACCTCGCCAATTGTCCCGACCGCGATCCCGTACGGTTTCGACCCCTTGCCTCCGGGCGACGGCCATTCTTCCGTCTTTCCGCTGTCGGGTTCCAGGCGCCCAAGGTAACCGCGCGAGTAGTCGGTGTAATATACGAGCCCGTCAGGCGCGACGGCGAGCCTCCGCGGCCTGGCCCCTTCCGGCAGTCGGTACTCGGTGATCGTCATGGTTGCGGGGTCGATCCTGCCGATCCTGTTCGTGCCGAATTCGCAAAAAAACGGGATACCCTTCGCATCGACTACGATTCCGTAAGGACGGGCGCCGGCCGTTGGAGGGCGAATAAGGGTGATTTTGCCGGTTTCGGGATCGAGTCTCCCCACGAAGTTCCCCGACTGGACCGTAAACCAAAGAATTCCCTTGCCGTCGAACGCCGGCGTATGCGGATCGCGCGCACCCGGGTCGGGCATCGGGTACTCGGTGACCTGACCGGTCGCCGGATCCAGCTTGCCTATGTATCCCTTGTAGCTGGCGGTGAACCAGATGTTCCCGTCCTTGTCGGCCGCCAGCCCGTGCAGACCCGATTCCGGTGTTTTTATCGGATACTCGCGGATCTTTCCGGTTTTCGGATCGAGACGCCCCAGCATGTTCGATCGCATTCCCGTATACCAAAGCGATCCGTCGGGGCCGACGGCAGGATCGTGGGGAAAGGAAGCTGGCGTCGGAATATCGTACTCCTGGATCGACACAGTTGCCGACGCAGCGGATATCCACGCCGCGACCAGGAATGGAACAAGTGCGAACACTCTCCCTTTCATCGTCCGATCCTCGCTGTCCCTTCATTTTCGATTCCTCTTGCAGGTCGGGGGATCCGGGTAGCGGTCAATGAGAGGCGTCAATCGGATCGATGCAACGCGGATTATCTACCTTCGGATCGTTTACCCGGAATCCGACGGGGAACGCTTCCATTTCATCGGCGGGGAAGGGACGCAGGATAGGCAGCAGGAGTTCGCGGTCCATTACCTCCGAATTCAGCCATAGATCGTAGGATTCGGGCGGCAAGATCACGGGCATCCTGTCATGCAGCGGGGAAATCGTTTCGTTCGCTTCAGTGGTGAGCAGCGTGCAGCTTTCGATCGGCGGATCGCCCGGTCCCTGCCATTGTTCCCAAAGCCCGCCTATCCCGAACGGGCGGCGGTTCTTCAAGCGGATGTAATGGGGTTGTTTCCTGCGCTCCCCCTTCATCCACTCGTAGAATCCGCTCGCAGGGATCAGGCACCTCCGGCGCTTGAAAGCGTCACGGAAGGCCGGTTTCCCGGCGACGGTTTCGGCGCGTGCATTGATCATGCGATTGCCGATGGACGGATCTTTCGCCCATCGAGGAATCAATCCCCAGCGCAACCAGGCAAACTCCCGCTTTTCCGTTCCGGGCGATACGCGAACGGCAAGGACCTGTTGAGAAGGGGCGATATTGTATCGAGGGGTCGGGCTCGCGGATATATCCGCACCGAATTCCCTGGAAAGTATCGAATCGGCTTCGAAGAGCGTAAACCGTCCGCACATTGTCGTCGATGCCCCCTGTCCACCATAATACCGGTCGATTAAAAGTGGAAGCGCAAGCGATGCGCGCGGCATATAAATATAATGATATTAGTTAATGTAAACAGTCACTTATCAATTTGCCACCAATATGTCATCGGTTAAGTGATAAATTCTGCATTATCGGATAAAAGATATCTATGCCTTGAACGTCGAATCTCCGAATCGTGCGCTGGGGGGAGGAGCATACATGGTAATCAGGCCGGTCGCCTCGAGGCCCTCCGGATGTGGAATCGCCTCCGCAGTCCTTTGCGGAATCGCGCTTGCCGGGTTTCTTTCGAGCTGCGGACTGACGAATGTCCAAAAGGAAGGCGTAGGGTCCTTCGCGCAGGCTTCCAGTGCACTGGGTGCGGCGAGCGCGCAGCAGTTCAAGGCATTCCGAAGCGACGTCATCATGATGAAGACGACGCGCCTGGCCATCGAAGGAAAGAAGCTGCCGGCGGCCAAACCCGACGGCAAGCCCGCAGACCGGAAATTCTACACCGAGGAACTTAACCTGGACTCGGGGCTCGACCCGGACAATCTTGAAAAAAGGCTGAAGGCAGTGGACACGCTCACCGCATACGGAAACCTCCTCCAGGCGCTTTCGGAAAAGTCGCAGGAGAAGGAGCTGAACGCCGCGGCAGACGCGTTCATGGAGAGTGTAAAAAAATTCCCGGGAAACCCGCTCGACGCGGGACAGGTCGAGGGCCTGGGAAAGCTTCTGACCATGGCGGGAGGGCTTTGGATCGAAAGCGGGAAAAAGCGGGTGATACGGGAAATCGTGCCGAAAATGTCTCCTCTCGTCCGGCATCTCTGCGACAGCCTGGAAAATGATTTCAACGTCAAAGGAACCGGCTTCGCGTCCGGCGTCGACGTCGTGCAGGATCGTCTTGCAAGGGAGTCGATCAACGTGCTGAAACGGGAGCCAGGGAGCATCGCGGACAGGGCGATCCTGATCGAGGGACTCGCAATGGCGAACGACGCCAGGGAAAACCTGGACCGCGTGACGGGCAAGATGCTCAAGGCCGTCGCCTCCCTGAGGGAAGCGGACAAGACACTCGTCGAACTGGTGATGGAGCGGCAGATCACGCTGGATGCCGTCAAGGCATTCTCCAGGGACGTAAGCGAACTGGCGAAGGCCGTCAAGCCGTTCACCCAAAAGTAAAGAGGAGGAAGGGCGATGCCGGACGACAAGATTGCCCTGAAGTTGAAGGAGATTGCCGATCGGCTCGGGAATTTGCGCGATGCGACGCCTGTGGAGAGCCCGGATTACAAAACGATCGAGGAACAATACAGGCAAGCGTCCGATCTTGCCGAGCAGGCGGTCGGCGTTGCGATCGACGAGGCCGATAGCGGTTACGTGGAATTTTCGAAAGCCGCAGCTTCCGCCATGGCTTCCATTCAAAAAGCCATGGAAGGGATCGAGGAGGTTGCAAGGACGATAGAAAAGGTCGCCAGGGTCCTCGACATCGCCGGGAAGATCGTTGCAAGAGTCGTATAACGTCAACCTGCACGGCTGACGTGGGGGCGGCGCCGTTGACCGCGAAGCGGGAAGCCGCAGAGAGGAGGACGTGCTTATGATGAAAGGCGCCGCGGTTCCGGAATTCCGGCTGACGTTTTCCGCCGTCGTAGCGTCTCCCGTTCCCATGGCGAGATGGGCGTTCCTGTCTCTTGTTCTTCTTTCGATGTTTGGAATGGCGGCATGGAATCCGTGTCTGGCCGCCGAAAAAGCGTTTGAAGTGACGCCGAAATGGATCCGTCCCGGTCCGGATGCCGTCGTCAGGGTCAATCTCGGCGGCAAGCTCGACGTCATAAAGAAGAACAAATTGTTTCTGCGTCTCACTTTGCCCAATAACACGGTCAAGGACTTTGCGCTCGATCGCGAGCAGGTGCGCAGAGGCGTTGCGGAGGCCAGGATTTCCGATCACATGCGCAGAGGCACATACAAGTCGGAATTGGTCGACGAGGACGGCAAGGTGCTCGCGCGGGGCCCGGAGGATATCAGGGTGCGGGGAACCGAAAAACCTTCCATTGCGGCGGTGATGCCCGGGGTGTGCTATCCGTCGGAAGGCAGGTTCGATTTCGAACTCGTCGGGAACGATTTCGCTCAATACAAGGCGGAGGAACTTGACGTCTGGATCAACGACGCCAAGGTGCTCTTCGAGAAACGCCTGAACGACAAAAAAGGCGGAATGTCGGAAACCGCCTGCGATGGGAAATATCCCTGCCTGATCTGGAACTGGAGGACGCTGCGGATCTACGGGCTTTCGCTGGACCGGCAGTCTTTCCTCGACAACGTGTCCGTTCACCGGCCGTTTGTCGTCAGCGTGGAGGGCGACCAGGAAATCTCGGAACCGAAGCGGCTGGTGCTCTCGTGCGTGCAGTACTACTGGCCGAGATTGGGCGCTTTCGGGATATTGTCTCTGTTTATCGGGACGGTGTATTTCTTTTCCCGGGAAAGGGTAGAACATTACCGGCGGAGTCATCGGAATTCCGGCACACTGACCTTCCTGCTGATCGATAACCAGACGAATACCTACAGCTTGTCCAAGTTCCAGCTGATCCTGTGGGCGGCTGCCGCCATCGTTGCATATTCCTACCTTGCGTTGTCGCAGTCGCTCGTGCAGGGGAACTGGGCGCTGCCGAGAGTTCCTGATGGCCTGCCCACGCTGCTCGGGCTCAGCGCGACGACGACGGCGGTGGCGGTGGGCGCCACGGGGTTCCGCGGCAGCAAGGGCGCGGGGCCGATTCACCCCGGGATCGGCGATTTCCTGACGACAGGAGGGGTGTTCGCTCCCGAGCGGCTTCAGTTTTTTCTTTGGACGATCCTCGGCGTGGCCGGCTTCGTCGCGGGGACGCTTGTGCAGGATCCGGCAACGGTAACGAAAATGCCGGAGATCCCGGAGAACTTCAACCAACTGATGGGCGCAAGCTCTATAGGCTATCTCGCCGGAAAGTTTGCGCGGAAACCGGGACCGGTGATCAAGGATTTCGACTGCGAGCCGAAGCGCTTCGCCGTAGACAGACCTCCGAATGAAATCCGGATCATCGGAGAAAACCTGTCGCCGCGGGCGGAAGTCCGGATCTATGGACACCCGCTGCCTGCCGACCGGGTGAAGCCGGCTGAACGGCCGCCGGAGGGCAAGGAGTTCGTATCTGAATTGATCGTAATACCCAAGGAAGCGGAAAGGCAGGTTGCCGGCGCCGCTGTGATCAGGGTGATCAACCCCGACGGACAGAGCGCGGAGAGCAACGGCACGTAACGTCGAGCGGGGGAATGGGGGAAATCAACGCGAACGGGGCGAACGCCTTTCGGGAGGTCGCGTATGCCGGAGATCCGTTACGTTTCCCTGTCGGACATGCACCTGGGTGAGGAAGACAGCCTTCTGACAAACCTTCGGACGGAAAGCACGGAGGTAGACCCGTATCACCCCAGCCCGGTGATGGTCCGGTTGGTCGAATGCATCAAGACACTCCTGAAAGACCAGGCGACGAAGCCAACGCTGGTCTTGAACGGGGACATTCTCGAAATGGCCCTGGCGACGGACAATGTGGCGGCGATGGTATTCGAGCGGTTCATCGAGCGCGTGATGCCCGAAGGAGGACAGCTCTTCGACAAGATCGTCTACATCCCCGGCAACCACGACCACCACCTTTGGGAAAGCGCGCGGGAAACGCAGTACATCAACTACATTTCGACGATCCCCCCCGGAAACAAGTTGGATATCCCATGGCACACTACGAACCTCTTCGTGGACAAGGACCCGCCGGTACCCCTTTATTTCCCCACCCGGCTCATTCAGCGATATCCCCACTTGAAGAAGTCCATCGTGGCCGCGGCGTACCCGAACTACGGCGTTCTGGGCAGTGACGGGAAAAGGTGCGTCGTCTTCAGCCACGGCCATTTCATCGAATCGATCTACCTGCTCATGAGCAAACTCATGGGCATGATCTTTCCAAAGCAGCAAGTGCCCGAACATGTGTGGAACGTGGAAGCGTTCAATTACGCATGGATCGACTTCTTCTGGTCCACTCTGGGCCGATCCGGCGACGTGGGGAACGACGTCGAGATCATCTACGAAAAGATGCAGGACAAGAAAGCGTTCAAGAATCTGCTCCACGATCTCGCCGGGAGCCTTGCGAAAAAGTATAACCTGCCGGGATTGGGCGACAATATGGAAGCCGCGTTATTGAATGCTTTTTTCGATGTGGCCGTGGAGGCCGTTTTCGCCATGGAAAGGACGAAAGGGGCCCGGCTGCTCAGCGAGGACGCCGAAAAAGGCCTCAAGTGGTACATGAACGTCCCTCTCCGGCACCAATTGGACAATGAGTGCGGCGAAAAGGTTCTGCCGGTACCGCAGCAAGTGACCTTCGTATTCGGGCATACCCACAAGCCGTTCCAGGAAGGGAGGGACTTCGACAAGTACACGGGGAAGGTCCGGGTCTACAACACGGGAGGGTGGGTAGTGGAAACAGTGGACCCCGAGCCCATGCACGGCGGAGCGATGGTCCTGGCGGATGAAGAGCTGAACATCGTCTCGATACGCTTGTACAACGAATCCCTCGATGCGCAGGCAACCGGCGTCCAGGTGGTGGAGGCGACCGGCGGAGGGGGAGCGCCCAATCCGCTGCTCGCGCATGTCAGGGGACTGGTCGACAGTTCCGCAGATCCATGGAAAGGGTTCCCGGATGCGGCATCGGAAGCGGTTCGCATTCGCGCGGAGAACCTGCGGGCAAGGATAAATGCCAAGGCGGCGGTACGATCGGACGCCGAAAGGACCAATATCGTTCTTCCCTGAAACGGTTGCCGGGCCATGCGACGATTCGACGACGCACCGAAATGGGCTTGGGAATCATCTTAAACGCGCTATGAGAAGGACTATCGCAAACTTCGCTTTTCTCCTTGCGGTTCTTGCGGTCCCGTTTTCAGCGGGAGCCGCCGAACCGGGTGGGGGCGCCATTCCTCCCGGCGAACCGGACGCAAAGGGCACGCTGGAGCGTTCCCCACGCCATCACGAATGGGCCTACATCTCCGTTCCCGGTAAAGAAAGAAAGGTGTCCGCCTTCGTCGCCTACCCGGAGCGCAAGGACAAGGCGCCCGTCGTGATCGTCATCCATGAGATATACGGTCTGACCGATTGGGTGCGGGCCGTAGCGGACAGGCTGGCCGCGGAAGGGTTCATCGCCATAGCTCCCGATCTCCTTTCCGGCAAGGGACCGGGCGGGGGAGGGACCGAAAAGTTCGGCAGCCGGGACGATGTCGTGAAGGCCGTGCGGGACATCAAGGCGAAAGAGGTCGTCGCGATCCTGGACGCCGTGAGGCGTTACGGGAAGGGGCTGCCGGCTGCAAAGAGCAAATCCGCTACCGTGGGATTCTGCTGGGGCGGCGGGAAGAGTTTCCACTACGCCACCGCGCAGCCGGACCTTGACGCTGCCGTTGTCTACTACGGCACTTCCCCCGGGTCCGATTCCATGGGAACGATCCGGGCGCCGGTTCTCGGACTTTACGGGGGGGATGATGCCAGGGTAAACGCCACCGTCGGTCCTGCAGAGGCGAGGATGAGGGAACTTGGGAAGTCATTCATAACGCACACCTACCCGCGGGCGGGCCACGGTTTCCTCCGGGCCCAGGGCGAACGCGACGGAGCGAATTTGACCGCGGCGCAAAAAGCCTGGCCCGCCACGATCGATCACCTGAAAAAATACCTGGAGCGGTAAGTTTCGATTCTTTTTTTAAGCGGGGCGTCAATCCATGCGAGACGCGTAAAACCCTTATTGCGCCGTTCACGGGAAACGCCCCGCGGCGAACATCTAACCGGCTTTTCTCTCCGCTTTAACGTCGAATTGCTTTTCCTCGTACGCTTTCTTCAGTTCTTCGATATCGAGTTTCTTCATGCCGAGCAACGCCTGCATGACCCTGTCCGACTTGTCGGGATCGGGGCCGGATAACAACTCGCCCAATACGGAAGGCACTATCTGCCACGATAGTCCGTACTTGTCCTTGAGCCACCCGCATTCGACCTTTTCGCCGCCGTCGGACAGCTTCTCCCACAATACGTCGATTTCCTTCTGCGTATCGCAGTTCACGGCAAGCGATATCGCTTCGTTGAACGTGAACATGGGGCCGCCGTTCAGCGCCACGAATTCCCGGCCATCGATCTCGAATGCAACCGTCATCACGCTACCCTTCGGCCTCCCGGTGACTTCAGCCCCCGCTTCGCCGTAGCGAGTGGTTTTTACGATCCTCGAGTTTTTGAAAACCGAGATATAAAACTTCGCTGCCTCTTCGGCCTTGTCCTCGAACCATAGAAACGGTGTGATTTTCCCCATAGCCATTCCTTTCCATGCCTCCTGTAACGGTTCCAAAATCCGTCAAGCGATCTTTTTCGACCGTCTTCGTTCGCTTTCCGCGATAACGGCCGACATGTCCTCGACCGCGCGAATCTCGAAAGGCCCCGCCTTGACGCCCGGATGTTTCGATAACAATTCGACGGCGTGGTCCTGGTCCCTGGCTTCGAGGATGAGGATTCCCCCCAACTGTTCCCTTGTCTCGGCATACGGTCCCTTGGAAATGGTTAATTTGCCGTTCTTCCATCGTAGAGTCACCGCGTTTCCGGCGCTCTGGAGACCATCCCCGCCGGCGAAGTTGCCGTTCTTCTTCAGTTCGTCATCGTATGCGAAACACTCGTCCATCAACGCGTTCTGTTCGCTTTCGGGCAATTTCTGCCACTGCTTTTCGTCGTAGTATCCGAGGCAATAGAATTTCATGGGTCCCTCCCTTGATCGTGCGTTATGGTTCCCTGCGCTTTCATATTCGATTCCGAGTACCGGCCGGAAGATCCGCCGTGCTATAAAAGGACCGATGGGACCGAAGCGAAAAACGAATAAGGAATTCTGGGTCTACATGCTTGAATGCGCGGGAGAATGCATTTACACGGGGATCGCTGTCGATCCCGAATCTCGCTTCCTCGAACACCTGAGCGGAAAGGGTTCCAGGTTTACGCGAGCGAGGAAACCGATCCGGATCATCGGCGCGCGGCGGTACCCTGACCGCGGCACGGCACTGCGGGTCGAAAGCTCATTGAAGAAGTTGACACCGGACGCGAAACGAAAGTGGGCAGCAAGTGCCTGACTCGCCGCATCTCGGCTCCATGCCGATCCTGGCAATTCAGAATGAGTACTCGTTTTTCGTGCCCGGGGAACTGCGCGGTATTCCGCGGCAACCAGGGGGCATTGCAATTCATCATAAAAATTATCGAAATCGCGGATAGCGGGAGGCAAAACCATGGGGCCGGTGTCCGGCGCCCAGGATGCCGTAAGGGTGAAGGGGCTGGAGATCTTCCGGCTCATGGGGACGGAGACGCCGGCCGTCTTCGACAGGAAGTGGTGGGCGGGACGGATGATGGAGCGGGTTATGCGCGACCCCGCACTCAAGATCCCGCTCTTCCGGTTCATCGACGTCCTCCCGTCGCTGGCCGACAGCCGGCAGGTAGTCCGGCACGCCGGTGAATATTTTAAAGGCGGCGAGTCGCCGCTTCCCGGTTTCATCAATTTTCTCCTTTCCGCAGCCGGCTCGGGTTCAGATCGCGATCCGTCCGCCTCAAGCCCGGCTTCCGCCTCTTCAGCCGGCTTTGCCTCCGCAACCGCCGCAGCGCTCACCGCGGCCCTCGTGAAACGGGGTGTCGCCCGCTTCTCGAAGACCTTCATAGCGGGAGAATCTCCCGAGGATGCCCTGATTTCCCTGCGCCGCCTTTGGAACGAGGGGAAAACTTTTACCGTCGATATCCTGGGGGAGGCGGTAGTGTCCGAGGCGGAAGCGGACCGGTACCGGGATCTCTACCTGCTGCTGGCCGACACGTTCTCCCGGGAGATCCCCGGCTGGCCTCCGATCGACCCGAGCATGGAAGAATCCTTCCCCCGCCTCAATCTTTCCGTCAAGATCAGTTCCCTTTTTTCCCGCATCGGCCCTGCCAATCACGAGGACAGCGTCCGCGAGGTCCGAAAACGGCTCCTGCCGGTCCTTCGCAAGGTGAGGGAGGCGGGCGGGTTCGTGAACCTCGACATGGAGATTCACAGTCTGAAAAACATCACGCTGGACGTCTTCATGCAAACACTGGACGAACCGGAGTTCCGCGGATGGGAAGGGGCCGGGATCGCCCTCCAGGCCTATCTCAGATGCACGGAGCAGGACATGAAGCGGCTGATCGGCTGGGCGAAAGAGAGGAACCGGCGCGTAACGATCAGGTTGGTGAAAGGGGCCTACTGGGAATACGAGACCGTCGTGGCGCGGCAAAAGGGGTGGGAGATTCCCGTCTTCCCGCGGAAGATGCACACGGATGCGAGCTTCGAGCGGTGCGTGGAACTTGCGATGGAATATCACGAGTACGTGACGCTTGCCGTAGGATCCCACAACGTTCGTTCGATCGCCAAGGCGCTGGCGACGGCCGAAAGATTGGAGGTCCCCCGGGAACATTACGAGTTCCAGATGCTCTACGGCATGGGCGAACCGATCAAGCGCGCACTCAAGTCGATGGGGTTCGCGGTTCGCGAATACGCACCCGTTGGGGAGCTTCTCCCCGGGATGGCGTACCTGGTTCGCCGCCTGCTGGAAAACGCCTCGAACGAAGGGTTCCTCCAGAAGGCATTCATGAAGCACGTATCTCCCGAAGCGCTGCTTGCGGAGCCGGAAGGATACTCGCAGGAAACGTCGCACGGGAAAGATCCGGAAGGGATCGCGCCGTTTTCCAACGAGCCTGCGGCGGATTTCACGAGGGAAGAGACCCGCAACGCATTCCGGGACGCCCTCGCGCGGGTAGGAAGCCGAATGGGGGAGAACTATCCTGCGTTCATCGGCGGGAAGGAATACCGGGAGGGGGAGCAGATCGTCTCCGTCGATCCGGCCCGCCCTTTGGAAATCGTTGGGACCGTCTTCGGGATCACGCGGGAGCTCGCCGACAGGGCCGTGTCTGCCGCCCGTGCCGCGCAAAAAGATTGGTCGCGGCGATCCCCCGAGGAACGGGCCAAGGTGCTGTTCCGAGCCGCCGCCGAAGCCCGTCGCCGCAGGATCGAGCTTGCCGCATGGCAGGTGCGAGAGGCGGGGAAGAACTGGGCGGAGGCGGACGCCGACGTGGCCGAAGCGATCGACTACCTCGAATACTACGGCCGTGAGATGATCCGCCTGGGCAAGCCGATGCGCCTGGGCGACTGCCCCGGAGAGGAAAACCTCTACCTGTACCGCCCGCGCGGAGTGGGTCTCGTCGTAGCCCCGTGGAATTTCCCCCTGGCAATCTCGGTAGGGATGACCGGCGCGGCCCTGGTCGCCGGGAACGCCGTTCTCTATAAGCCGTCGAGTCTCTCTCCGATCAACGGGTGGCTCGCATTCTCCCTGCTGCGGGATGGCGGAGCGCCCGACGGCGCGTTGAACTTCATCCCCGGCAAGGGGGATGCCGTCGGGGATCACCTCGTAAGACACCCGGATATCGATTTCATCCTGTTCACGGGGTCCCGGACCGTGGGGCTTCGGATAGTGGAGAAGGCGGGGCAGACCGCGCCGGGGCAGAAGTCGGTAAAACGGGCCGTCGTGGAGATGGGGGGGAAGAACGCGATAATCGTCGATGCGGACGCTGACCTGGACCAGGCGGTGCCGGCGGTGATGCAGTCCGCGTTCGGCTACCAGGGACAGAAATGCTCCGCCTGCTCCCGGGCGATCGTCCACGCGGATTGCTACGACCGGTTCCTGTCCCGCTTGTGCGAGGCGGTACAGAGCTTGACGGTCGGCCCGCCGGAGGTCCCTGCCAACATGATCGGCCCACTGATCGACGCCGCCGCGAAGGAGAAGGTACTCACATTTATCGAACTTGGGAGGCGGGAGGGGAGGGTGGCCGCCGAAATCCCGGTCCCGGCGGATGGGTATTACGTCTCCCCGACGATCCTCACGGACCTTCCCCCGGATTCGAGGATACTCACGGAGGAAATTTTCGGCCCGGTTCTCGCCGTCATCCGCGCCAGGGATATCGAAGAGGCAGTGCAGATAGCGAACTCCTCGGACTATGCGTTGACCGGAGGGCTATTC
The DNA here is from genome assembly GCA_016218975.1 of Deltaproteobacteria bacterium. Taxonomy (NCBI): domain Bacteria; kingdom Pseudomonadati; phylum Myxococcota; class Myxococcia; species Deltaproteobacteria bacterium. Next base: position 36,307 of record JACRCO010000065.1, on the reverse strand, counting down.
TCCCGCAGCCCTGCAACCATCGCTCGCGTGCGGGAGACCTTCCAGGTCGGCAACCTGTACATCAATCGCGGGATCACGGGCGCCCTGGTGGGGCGGCAGCCCTTCGGCGGGTTCAAGATGTCCGGCGTCGGCTCCAAAGCCGGCGGCCCCGACTACCTCCTCCAGTTCATGGAGCCGAGGGCCATCACGGAAAACACGATGCGCCGGGGGTTTTCACCTGACATCCTGCTTTGACCCAATCCGGTTTCCCGGCAGAAAAAAACAGGGGGGAACCGGAGTAGCGGTTCCCCCACTTTGGTTCGTATCGACTTACGCGTCTATTTGGTGTTTTTGCTTACCAGGCCGGGCCAATTCTTCTCGGCCTTGGCGATGTTTCCCGCGGGGTTCTTGTTGAACTCCTTTGCGATCGCCGGGTTGAGGTTGAGATAGAGCTTTCCGTCCCGGATCTGCCAAGTGCTGATATCCACGGGGAACAACGCCCCCAACGCCGCGCCGTAGGCGCAAAAGCCGCCGAACTGCGGGACGAACTTCTCCGGATCCGCGTCGAACTGCGCCTTGTGCGCCTTCGAAGCGAAGAGATATTTTGCTCCGTTATAGGTTGACGTAACGCCGGGGTCTCCGTGCGTAGGTTTTCCGTCGGTGAAGAACGCCACGGGATCATAGCCGTTCAGCGCGATGCCGCTGGCGCCCGCCACGTTGACGAGGTTTGCCGCGCTCGCCGCGGATGCGAACAAGACCACAACGGCGATCATGGCGAATGTACTGATTAGACGTTTCATTCCATCGCTCCTTCCTGTTTCATGGTTGTTCCGACCCGATACGCGGCCGCGTTCGTCCGGATGCGTGGGTATTAGTCGCTGCAGGCCCGGCCGCCTTACACCCTGCGAATCATTTCCGGTTCAACTTCTCTTTGCGGGGTTGCTTTCGCCCGGCGAACCGACATCAAGGCACCGATCCTTCACATCCTCAAAAAGCATCTCTAACTTATACGTTGCACCGAAAGGAGGATCGCCATGGCAGGGACTATATCGGGCATCCATCATGTGACCGCGATCGCCGGCGATCCACAGCGGAATCTCGATTTCTATACGGGCATCCTGGGGCTGAGGCTCGTAAAGCTCACAGTCAACTACGACGACCCTTCGACATACCACTTCTACTTCGGCGACGGGGAAGGACGCCCGGGGACGATCCTCACCTTCTTCCCTTGGCCCGGGGCTCCCCGGGGGCGAAGGGGGACGGGCCAGGCGACCGCCGTCGCTTTCTCCATCCCCCGGAACGCGGCGGGCTTCTGGATCGAGCGGCTGAAAGCCAGCGGGATCGATGCTACGGCTCCGCACCGCCGTTTCGATGAGGAGGTCATCCCGTTTGCGGACCCGGACGGGCTCCAGCTTGAATTGGTGGCGCACGCCAGCGCGGAGTCACGCGATCCCTGGAGCGATGGTCCGGTATCCGCGGCTCATGCTATCCGGGGATTCTTTGGCGTTACCCTGTTGGAGGAAGGCTACGAGAGGACCGCGGAACTGCATGCGAATACGTTCGGCTTCACCCCGTCGCACGAGGAGGGGAACAGGTTCCGATACGAGTCCGGGGGCGGGGCTCCCGGCGCTGTCGTGGACCTTCTTTGTCTTCATTCCGCACCGTCCGGCCAGGTGGCGGTGGGGACGGTTCATCACGTGGCCTTCCGGACCGCCGGCCCGAAGGAACAGGCGGCGTGGCGCAGCAAGCTCGTGGACCTGGGGTATAACGTCTCTCCGGTCATCGACCGGGTCTATTTCCGCTCGATCTACTTCCGGGAGCCCGGCGGCGTCCTTTATGAGATTGCAACCGATTCCCCGGGCTTTACCGTAGACGAACCCCCGGACCACCTCGGCTCGCGCCTTCTGCTTCCCCCCGGGCTCGAACCACGCCGCTCCAGCCTGGAAGAGATCCTGCCTCCCGTACGAATTCCGGCGATTTCATGAGATCGTTCAACTGGGCCACGCTCGTTACACTCGCACCACACCCGTTTTCTTTCCGGCCTTTGTGGCTATGGATATCGCGGTATAATCCGGCGAGAACGGCCACCCCATAAAATTGAAGTCGTAAAATGCGGCATCAAGATAGATCGACGATGAGTTTCTTCCCGACAGCGTCCGCCAGCTTCGAGAGCTGTTTGAGCGTCGGATTGGCGATCTTCGGATTTTCCGGACAAACGCCCGCATAATCGCAATATTGACCTGAACTGCACGAGGACTGCTGAGGACTCCGGAAAGCATCGCAACGCCTTGCTCGGTAAATGCGTTGGGGAGGAATTTACGATGGTGTCCGCGACCGGTCTTTAAGATCACAGTTTGTGATCTTAAAGAATCGAACCCCCCCGACTATGCATTGACCGGCGGGCTCTTCTCCCGGAGTCCGGCGAAGATCGTACGTGTGAGGGATGCCTTCGCCGTCGTCAACGTGTACATCAACCGGGGAATCACGGGCGCCCTGGTGGGCCGGCAGCCCTTCGGGGGATTCAAGATGTCGGGCGTCGGCTCCAAGGCGGGCGGCCCCGATTACCTCCTCTTTCTTCGGACAAGATCGGGCGGGACGATCCGCGTTACGCCTACCTGGTCCGCAGGGGATACAACATGCGGTTCGCGGGCAGGCCCGACTTCACACGCCTATGTCGTGTTCCCGCTGATCAGCGGTTCGACGCTACCGCCTGTTCCGTGTCTACCGGCGGTGAAGGTACGATCGAGGCAAGCGATTCCGCCATCCCCGCTCGGAGCCTCCGGAAATCGGCCAACTCCCCGGCGGATGATCTCCCCGGGGGGGGAGTCGAAGAATCCTTCAGGGAGGAATACGACAAGAGGTAACTCACGACGACAATCGCTGCACTCGATATGGCAATGCCGGCGACGACCCGTTTCATTCCACCCCAAATGGTAATGGCAGTTAGAGACAGTTTGCATAATAGAAAATTTCCGTCAACCCATGAATTCGGCGGACGCCGTAAAACGATCGCACCCCTCCCGCGAAATCATATAGAGTCGGCGTCATCTTAAGGATAAGGAATAAGGAGGTGACGCGATGGATGAAAGAAACGTCTTCGCGGCAAGGGACGCAATGCGTACCGCCGTAAGGAAAAGGCCGGTGAGGATGGCGGCGATCGGCGCGATCATCGCGGCGTTCTTCCTGTTCCTGAAGCCGTGGGCGCAGATCGGGGCGGGGGAAAGAGGGGTCGTCCTCAACTTCGGGGCCGTTCAGGGCGTCGTGCTCGATGAAGGGCTGCACATCCGCATGCCGATCATGCAGAGGATCGTCCCGATGGACGTCAAGGTCCAGAAATCGCTGACGAGCGCGGCGGCGGCCTCGCTCGACCTCCAGGAAGTGACCTCGGAGGTCGCGATCAACTATCACATCGTTCCGGACAAGGCGAACGTCGTCTACCAGACGATCGGCATCCATTTCAAGGAGCGGATCATCGACCCCGCGGTGCAGGAGGTGGTTAAGGCTGTGACGGCCAAGTACACGGCGGAAGAGCTCATAACGAAGAGGCCGGCGGTGAGCGATGCCATGAAATCGAACCTTACGGAAAGGCTGATAACGAACAACATCGCCGTTGACGCATTCTCCATCGTCGGTTTCAGCTTCTCCAAGATCTTCATGGAAGCCATCGAGTCCAAGCAGACGGCGGAACAGCTCGCGCTGAAGGCGCGAAGGGACCTGGAGCGGATAAAGATCGAGGCGGAACAGAAGGTCACGGCGGCGAAGGCGGAGGCCGAGTCGCTGAGGCTGCAGAGGGCGAATATATCCCTGGACCTCATCGAGCTCAGGAAGGTGGAGGCAAATCTGAGGGCCATCGAGAAGTGGAACGGGATCCTTCCCCAGGTTACCGGGGGCGGGGCGGTGCCGTTCATCGGCGTGGGCGAAGTTCCGAAGAGATGAACCGGATCGTGAAGGTCGAGGATTTCGAGCCGTACGTCGGCGCGGAGACGGTCGAACGGATACTCGGGAAAGCGAAGCCGCTCCGGCATCTGCACATCGCCCACGTCAATTCGACGTATTACGGGGGCGGCGTCGCGGAGATCCTGTCCGCGAAAACGCTGCTCCTGAACAGCCTCGGGATCAAGACGGGTTGGAGGGTGATCCAGGGATCGCCCGATTTTTTCAGCATCACGAAGAAGATGCACAATGCCCTCCAGGGCGGCGAGATCCACCTCACGGACCGGGCGATGGGCCCCTTTGCGCCGGGCGGCGAGGTGGTCCTGAAGTCGTATTACGAGGTTCCGGAGGATATCGTCGAAGACGACGAGGAACTGGTCTCCTGGGCGAGAGTTGCCGCGGCGTTAAGAGGAAAGAGGAAGGCGCCGGTGCGCCGCACGCTGCGGCATGTCCGATAAAGGGTATTATTGCAGGACGATACCGGCTGTGTGAGAATCTCCGTTGGGCGGCGTCCGCCTCTCGCCGCATCCGGGGTGCACGATGGAATTTGCGCCGTATAAGTCCCTTCCTCGAATCTCCCGGCAGATCGGGCCATATCTACTTATCCTCCTCCTCGTGGTTCAAGCCGGATGCGGACATGTTTCGCCGACAAGAAACGGGCGCACGTCCGACGCTCCGGGAACCGTGGGCATCGTGACCGCGACCTTCCAGCCGGAAGTGAGACTGGATCTGCCCGGGAAGGGCAGGGTAGACGGAGCCGTGAGAGGGGCGGGACGCGGATTCCTCACCGGCGCGGAGGTCCCGCTTCGCATCCTCGGCGAGGGGATGCACGGTTGCAGCGGCCAGGAATGCGGGTACGTTGCGATCGGGATACTCGCGGTGGCGACCGCCACCGGCTCCGTAGGGGCGATCGTCGGAGGCGTGCACGGAGCGATCAAGGCCATGCCCGCCCGCGAGGCGAGGAAGATCGAGGAGGCGACGGAGGGTCTCGCGAACCTGTGGATCCAGGAGATCATGACGGACCGGGTCCTCGAGACGGAAACGGAGGACTGCGCGTGCCGGTATATCCTTCTTCCCGACGAGTCCTGGTCGGCGCCGGACGACGAAGCCGACTACAGCTCCCTTGCGGGAGAAGGGTTCGACTCGATCCTTGAAATCGGCGTCGTCTCCGTCGGGTTCAAGGGAACTCAATGGGGGAGCGATCCGCCCCTGTCGGTCTTTCTGGCGGTCCGCGTCCGCCGATACGACGGAAAAACCGGAAAACTGCTTGGCGTGGAGAACCTGGTCTTCGAAGGCGGCGAACGGAAGTTCGCCGAGTGGATGGCGGACGGCGCCGCCCCCGCGGAAGAGGAGTTCGAGCAGGGATACATGGAGATTGCGTATAAGATCGTCGGCACCATCCCCTGCAATTAGGGCAGGGCCTTTCGGAACACGCCGTCCCTGCTCCCAATCTGCCATCCTATCGTTGACCGGACATCCAATAATGACGAGCATGGAACGGAAAAGCGCCGGGCGGACTGCATTGGTGACGGGCGCATCCAGCGGAATCGGAGCCGTCTACGCCAGGCGTCTCGCCGCCGAAGGTTACGATCTGATACTGGTTGCCCGCAGAAAAGACCGTCTTGAGAAACTTGCCGAGGAACTGGAGGCAAACCACGGGGCTGCGGTGGAGGTCCTGGCGGCGGATCTGACCGACGACGCCGATCTCCGGAAGGTGGAGGAGCGGATCGCCCGCGCCGGGGAGCTTGAGTTCCTTGTCAACAACGCCGGCTTCGGCACCCGCGGCCTGTTTTTTCAGGCTCCCGTGGAGGAACCGGACCGGATGCACCGTCTTCATGTAATCGCCGCCGTACGGTTGTGCCACGCCGCCCTTTCAGGAATGGTCGCCCGCGGAAAAGGGACCCTGGTCAACGTTTCCTCGGTGGCCGCCTTCGGACAGAGCCACGGAAACGCCGGCTACTGCGCCACCAAGGCGTGGATGAACAGCTTCACGGAAGGGCTGCGCCTCGATCTTGACGCCGCCGGATCGCCCGTCAAGGTGCAGGCGCTCTGTCCGGGTTACACCCTCACGGAATTCCATGATGCATCGGGGATCGGGAGGGAGCACACTCCCGCGGCCTGGTGGATGTCCGCGGAGGACGTGGTGGACGCTTCCTTGCGAGGCCTTTCGCGGGGAAAACTGTTCGTCGTGCCCGGCTCTCTCATCCGCTCCCTCATGCTCCTGATCAGGGGGAAGCAGCACCGTTAGCGGGTTTCTCTCGAAAGTCCCATGTACCGCACTTAGACCGTCACCACGATCTTGCCGACTTGCTGGTTCGACTCCAGGTACCGATGCGCCTCGACGATCTGCTCGAGAGGGAACGTCTTGGCGACCACCGGCTTGAGCTTGCCCGCGGACAAACCGTCGACGATGAACTTCTTGGCTCGTTCGAGCCGCGGCGGATCTTGGGTGACCTCAAACACGAGATAGCCGCGGATGGTCAGCGACTTGGCCAACACGTCCAACAGCGGCAGCGGTGTCGGGTCGGTGCCGAGGACGCCGTACAGCAACAGGATGCCGCGCTCGGCCATCGCCGCCGTCAGCTTGGCTACGGTGGGCCCGCCCACCGGGTCGAACACGATGCGGGCTCCCTTCCCCCCGGTGAGCCTGTTCGCCTCGGCGACCAGGTCCTGCTCTTCGGTTACGATGACGTGCGCCGCACCGGCGGTAAGCAAAGCCTTGCGCTTGCCGCTGCCGCGCGTGAGCGCCACGGGCGTGGCGCCGATCATCCGTGCAATCTGGATGGCGGCAATGCCCACGCTGCTGGAAGCCGCCGGGATCAGCAGGGTGTCGCCCGCCTTCAGGCCCGCAATGTCGATCAACGCGCCGTACGCGGTGGCATATTGCATCCATACCGCCGCCGCCTCGGCCCACGACAGCGACGCAGGGTGCCTGGCCACCGCAAAGGCCGGCACGGTTGCCGTGTCGCCGTAGACGCCGTATTGGTTCTGCGAGAACGCCGGGATGGTGCTGACGGCGTCGCCGACCTTAAAGCCCTGCACGCCTTCGCCGAGCTCCGCGACGTTACCTGCCGCCTCGTAACCGAGGCGGGCGGGGAACGTGGGTGGCTCCAGGTAGTGGCCCGAACGGAACATCGCCTCGGCCCGGTTCAGGCCAAGCGCCTTCACCGCGATGCGGACTTCTCCCGGCCCCGGCGGCGGTACGTCCACGTGCTCGACCTTCAACACTTCCGGGCCACCGTTCTGGTGGAATCGGACGAGGCGTGCCATGACGGTCTCCTTTCTTCTCCCGATCTCTGGACATTGCTTATTACCGATTGGATTCGCCGAAGCGGAAGGAGGTCTCGCCCCGGCGCCAGGGTTGCCTTTCCGTGAGCGACCAGGACAACAGATCATTGAACATTCCGAAGTTGGTGCTTCCAGCGAAAAGCAGAGGCCGACCATCCGGATGTCGACCTCGCCGATCCGGAGTGGAATACCTCCGGGGTCCCCTGGCACACGCTGTACTACAAGGACAACTACCCCCGGCTGCAGCAGATCAAGACCCGCTGGGACCCCCGCAACGTCTTCCGCCACGCCCTGTCCATCCGCGCCTGACTCCGGACGCCCACCTCGCGGAAACCCTGAAGGCCGTTCTCGAACGGCGAGCCTGGGTCGAGCAGGAATCCCTGATCGACAGGCTGGCCGCGCTCCCGATGTGAACGGATTTCGAACCAGTTGAGGTCACTGATCGTGACTTCAAGCCATTTCGATGATTAATTTTTTACCGACGGCATCCGCCAACTTCGCGAGTTGTTTGAGGGTGGGATTGGCGACCTTCGGATTTTCCCATGCCTGGTAGGACTGGTATGTGATACGAAGCCGGTGCGCCACCTCTTTTTGACTCAGACCTAAATCGGTTCGAATTTTTCGAATCATCAAGGGGATACTTACATCGGGACATGGCTCCACCCAGCGAACGTTTTTCCCTTTCAGTGGCTTCGCTTCGGGAATCGAAAAATTGCGTTCAAAGCGCACCGCAAGCCACCCGGAAAGGGCGTCTTTCGCCATTTTCAGGAGTTCTTCTTCCGTGTCTCCCTCGGTAACGCAACCGGGAAGGTCGGGAAACTCCGCCCAGTATCCTCCTTCTTCGGCTTTGTGGATCATAAGTGGATATACGATCTTCATTTCAGGCCACCCAGCTTTCGGAGTGCTTCCAATGTTCCTTTCTTTAGATCCTTCTTCCCATGTACCGGTACCGATATCGTCCTGGTTCCTTTTACGAGAATATGATGGGAACCTTCTATCCGGTCCTCAACCCATCCGGCTGCCCTCAGCAATTTGACGAGCTCTTTGCCCGTCATGGATCGAGAATACAGGTTATAACCTGTATTGTCAATTTCCGACCGAAATTCATGCCAGGACCTGTTCGAGAAAGAGTCGTAACCTTGACGTCACAAATTGTTACCTCAAGTTCGCCAGGTTTTCGTCCCGCATGACCCGGTGCCCCCGAATGGTATGAATTCGTTGAGAAATGTCCTCTGTCCGAAGGGTTGGTCTTGATATCGGAATATGCGATTTCGAATCGTCGCTCATACCGAATCGATCTTCAATTTATGTGCCGCCGCCGGCCTGGAGGTCGATCGTGAGCGAGATCCTCCGCTTTCTTCTTGCTCGCGACAAAGGACGTGGCGCGCAGGGTGCGCCGGGCGGGCAGGGAGCCTGGTCCACTTACAGTATCGATCCCTTCCGGACCGTCCCGTTGCGTCGGGCCGCCCTGCTGTCCAGCAGGAAGACCTCCAGCAGCTCCGCGAGGTAGGGGATGAGGGGCATCGACGGGACGCCGATCTCGCCGCAGCACCGGACGTGCGTCTGGTAATTTCCCTGGACGAACTCGTCCGGCGCCCCTTCGTCCAGCAGTCTTCGGATGACGGTGACCGCCTGAAACGGGTACTCCTGGGCCGCAGGAGCGATCATGCGGTAGATCCCTTCGGCCCTCGCAGCCGCCCGGGGAGCGCCAACGCGGCGCCGCCGGCGCCTACGTTCGGCGCGCGCCGCCTCGCGCGCATGCGCATCCGATCGCGCTTCCGCCGTCGGCCCCGGGCCGCGAAGGAGCCGGTTGCGGACGGCGTAGTCAAGGATGGCGGCGTCCTGGCTCCTCACTTTGTCCTTCCACATGTTCGACACGGAATCCCTCATATACGCCAATGTCTCCGCGATCCGCCGACGGGCCGATCGTTCCTTCCAGAGTAAAGGAAATCCCTCCCCCTTGGGAATGCGGAATCGGATCGCTTTTCTTTCCGCCCCCGGAAGCTTGGGGCCGCCGCCCGTTCCCTCTACATCAAGGGGGCCAAGGAGGACATCGAGCGCGTAAGCGATGTCGTCCGCCGGCTCAAGGACCGGTGGGACCGCATCTGCGTAACCCTAGACACCTATCACCTGGTCGATGTCGATCACCCGATCTTCTGGATCGACCCGAAGGGGAATCCCCCGGCGCCCTTCACGATCATCACCGTGGAGGACGTCGAGAAGGGACGGTGGAGGCACAGGGACCGGTCGCTCCGGGACCGGATGCTCGATTACGTGCGGGCCCTGGACGCGGGCGGGCGGTATCCGCTCACCATCTGGCCTCCCCATTGCCTGATCGGCTCCTGGGGGCACAACGTCTTCGAGCCGCTGCGCAAGGCCCTCCTGGAGTGGGAGGAGGGGTACGCCACGGTGGACACCGATCCCGCCCCTGGAGGGGAGATGTCCCCGCCGAATAAATCAGCCTCCCTGAGCAAATCGCTCTATATTCGCGGCCTCCAGTGCCATAAATCCCTGTACCTCGACCGGCATCGGCCGGAACTGCGCAGCGAGGCGACGCCGGAGCTCGAGGCACTCTGGGCAAGCGGGCACGAGGTCGGCGTGTATGCCCACATGCTGTTCCCCGGGGGAGTCGTCGTACCCTTCGACGGGCTGACCAAGGACGAGCAGTTGGCGAAAACCCGCGAGGAGATCGACCGCGGGACGAAGGCCATCTACGAGGCTACCTTTTCCCACGACGACGTTTTCGTAAAGGCGGACATCGTCGTCCGGAATCGCGGCTGTTGGGATGGGTGCGGGATCCCCGTGAACAATGCGTACCGGGTGCACATCAACAACGGCTACGTCCGGGACGGGGACATCGTACCGGAGGAGCTGTTCGTCATCCAGGACATCACCGGGGTGGATGAGGGCACCGCATCGACTTTCACCAAATATAGGTAATTCAGCATCTGCTGAAAAGTCCTTGTTTGATGAAAACTAATCTGCTATTATCATTGTGGATGGCATTTTCAACAGACGTTGAAATAGGTGAGGGAGATGAAAATTGCATGGGAAGAACTGGAGCGGAAGGCGGCAGAGGCGTTGCGATCCTCGCTGGAGGGGGTTCCTTCCGTCAAGGTCCAGGGTATCGACAAGGATTGCGACATCGGTGGCCATCGGGCTGATTTTGTTACGACCGTCAGTACGCCGGCCGGGACCCGGTATTTCGTTGCCGAGGTCAAATCGGTGGGACAGCCCCGAGCGGCGCGCGAAGCGGTCAACCAACTCTGGCGCTTCCGGGAGAAGCGACCGGATGTCGTTCCGGTCTTCATTGCGCCTTATATCTCTCCCGCATCTGCGGAGCTCTGCAAGCAGGACGGTACGAGCTATGTGGACCTGTCCGGGAATTGCCGGCTGGTCTTCGACAATGCGTTTATCGAGCGGGAAGGAAGACCCAACCCTTTCGCGGAGAAACGTGATCTGCGTTCGCTGTACTCGCCCAAGTCTTCGCGGGTCTTGAGGGTTCTTCTGGCGAATCCCGGCAAGGTTTGGAGGGTTCAGGAGCTGGCGCGGGAATCCGAGGTCAGCCTGGGACTGGCGGACAACGTTAAGAAGCTCCTGGAGGATCGGGAATGGACCCGGAAAACGGAAGGGGGAGTGGCGATCCGAGAGCCGGAGAAGCTGCTGGCGGAATGGACGGAAAACTACTCCTTCCGGAAGAACCGGGTTCGAGATTGTTACTCGCTCGAACCGATTCCCGACCTGGAGGCCGGTCTGGCAGAGGAGTGCCGGGATCGAAAGGTGCGGTATGCCCTGACGGGCTTCTCCGCTGCGGCGCGGCTGGCGCCGATGGTGCGCTCTCCACGTGCTATGGCCTATGTCGAGAAACCGTTGGAGGAGTTGATCACCACCCTGGGGCTTAAGGAGGTTACGAGCGGGGCGAATGTGACTCTACTGGAGCCTTACGACGATGGGGTTTTTTACGGCGCCAAGGAGGTAGATGGGATCCGTGTGGCATCGCCCGTGCAAGTCTATCTCGACCTGAAAGGATTCCGGGGGCGGGGCGAGGAGGCCGCCGTGAAACTTCTCGATGAGGTGATCCGGCCGAAATGGTAACCCGAAGGGACTATACGGATAAGGCGGTCGGGGCGGCGAAGTCCGTTTTGATCGAACTTGTCCATCTGCTGGGTGAATACCGGGACGAAATTGTTCTCGTTGGCGGCGAGGGGATGCGATCTGGCGTTCACGGCTCCGACGGAATTGCGGGTGGAGGGAGGACTGCCGGGGGGCGGAAAGGATTCCGTTATCGTACGAGTCGCTTCCATCGTGCCTTTCCTCGTGATGAAGGGCATGGCACTTTCCGATCGCCTAAAGGAAAAGGACCCTTGGGATATCTATTACTGCGTGCGGCACTTTCCGGGGGCAATCGATGCACTGTCTGAGGAGTTCCACCCTTATATGCGGCATGGCCTTGTCCGGGAAGGCATGGAGAAGATTGCCGCTGCTTTCGCATCCGTGGAGCACGTAGGACCGGTATCCGTAGCCGACTTCGAGGAGGTGACCGATCCGGAAGACCGGGCGTTGCTTTGCCGGGATGCATTCGAACGGGTGAGCCTGCTGCTGGGAAAAGCCATATGAGTCTCCAGAAAGGATCTTTCCGAACTGATGCCTGGAACTATAAAATATTCCGCCCCTATGTTCCTCCCTCCCGTCAGCGCAAGCCGTCCGTTGACGATAATGATCTTGTCGTGGTCACTTGCGGCAAGCGCAATGGAGTTCAAGGTCAGGAATGTGTCTGTAAATGAGACCTTCCCGAAAGCAGGCAACTCCGACAGCCTGGATCCTTGCTTGCGGATCCGGGACCTACGTGCTAGATTGACGCCAGTTCGGAAAATCCCGAGACACAATCCTCTCCCCAAGGGACCTTTCGAAGAAGCAGGCCCGCCGCCGCCGGCGTTCAACGCTTCTCCCGAGATTTCACCATGCGGAAAGACCGGTCGGGCGAACAGCCCGCTCCAACGATTGTGCCTGGTGAAAACGACAGGAGAAGAAGAGAACGTGCAAGTACAGAGAACGTCCGAGGAAAGAAAACCGTTTGAAGCGTTCGGGCTCCGCCCCGAGCTCCTCCGTGCCGTGGCGGAGAAGAACTACACCGTACCGACACCCATCCAGGAGAAGGCGATCCCCATCGTACTCGATGGAAAGGATCTTATCGGCTGCGCCCAGACCGGCACCGGGAAGACGGCCGCCTTTGCCCTGCCGATCCTCCACCGGCTCCAGGAGGCGCCATGGATGGGGCGCGGGAAGCGGTCCATCCGCGTCCTCGTGCTGACGCCGACGCGGGAGCTGGCCTCCCAGATCGCGGAGAGCTTCGGCGCGTACGGCAGGCACACGGGCCTCAAGCACGCGATTGTGTTCGGGGGCGTCAGCCAGCACCCGCAGGTGCAGGCCCTCCAGAGAGGGATCGACATCCTCGTGGCCACGCCAGGACGGCTGCTCGACCTTATGTCGCAGGGGTTCGTCAACCTGCGGACCGTCGAAACCTTCGTCCTGGACGAGGCCGACAGGATGCTCGACATGGGATTCATACACGACATCCATCGGATCATCGACCAGTTGCCCGGGGAGCGGCAGACGCTGTTCTTCTCGGCCACGATGCCGGGGGAGATCCGGGGGCTCGCCGACAGCATACTGCGCAACCCTGTCCGGGTAGCCGTGACACCCGTCGCGACTCCGGCGGAAGCCGTGGCGCAGCAGGTCCATTACGTGGAGAAACCGGAAAAGATCGCATTGCTCAAGCACCTCCTGGACGGCCCCTCCGTCAAGAACGCGCTGGTCTTTACCCGCACCAAGCATGGCGCCGACGGGGTCACCAGGCAGCTTGCCCGCCATAACGTACAGGCCGAGGCGATCCACGGCAACAAGTCGCAACAGGCGCGCGAGAAGGCCCTGTCGCGTTTCAAGCGGGGCCAGACGAGGGTGCTCGTCGCGACCGACATCGCCGCCCGGGGGATAGACATCGTCGACCTGTCCCACGTGATCAACTTCGACCTTCCCAACGAGCCGGAGAGCTACGTCCACCGGATCGGCCGCACGGGACGGGCGGGCGCCACAGGCATCGCCCTGTCCTTCTGTTCCTTCGAGGAGCGCCCGTTCCTCGCGGGGATCGAACGGCTGATCCGCAAGCATCTGCCTGTGGCGGAGAGCCACCCATACCGCTCCGAACGCAACCCGGGGCCGCCGACGGACCTCGATCCGCGGCGCGCGAACGGCTTGCCGGCCTTGTCCATGATCCGCGCAGACGAGTTGTTCCGGCCGGGCCGTATCGACGCATTCCCGGGCCGTTCCGACGGGAGGCCGGGCCGGTCCCGCCGGGAGTCCAAGTGGGGCGCCCGCCCCGGAAACGGCAGGCAGGGCAACCGCGCGGCGGATCGCCGCCGGTAGGGGCGACAGGGATCCACAAATCAGACGATTGCAAATTGGAACGTCGCCCAGTCACTGAACATCCAATCTGCAACTTGCCGAAAATGGAGGCCTTCCCCCGATGGTCCTTGCCTCCGTGACACCCGTGATCGAAGCGTTCCATGGCGCACGCCAATGGGCAGGTACCGACGGTTTCCCCCATCGATGTCCATTCTAGGGACCCTGCGCAATTTAAGAGCTAGCCTCCTCGGAAACGGATCGGCGATAAAGTTCGCCGCCGACGAGCCGCCGCTGCGATCGGAGTTGTTCAGCAGCGACCAGATGAAGCAGCATGGCAGGATCCTGGCGGGCTCGCACAAGTTGGGTCCGAGAGAAGTGAAGGACCGGCTCCTGGCTCGGCTGGCGGAGAACGAAGACGTCCTGATCCGAGCCTGCAACCTGCTGACCTCAGCGGCCAAGGCGAACCGCCGGATTGCGCCGGCCGGGGAATGGCTTCTCGACAACTTCTACCTCATCGAAGAACAGATCCGCACGGCCAGGCGACACTTGCCGAAGGGGTACAGCCGGGAGCTGCCGCGATTGCTTTCCGGCCCATCCGCCGGGCGTCCGCGCGTGTACGACATCGCCCTTGAGACGATCATGCACGGCGACGGCAGGGTGGACCCGGAAACTCTCAGCAGCTTCGTGGCCGCCTACCAGACGGTAACTTTCCTTACGTTGGGCGAATTGTGGGCGATCCCGATCATGCTCCGCCTGGCGCTGATCGAGAATCTCCGGCGCGCCGCAGCGCGGATCGCCGCCGATATGAGGGAACGAAACCGCGCCGCCCATTGGGCGGAACAGATGATGGAGATCGCCGAGAAGGATCCGAAGAGCCTGATCCTCGTGACCGCGGACATGGCCCGGTCGAACCCGCCGATGGTGAGCTCGTTTGTTGCGGAATTTGCGCGCCGGTTGCAGGGACAGAGCCCCGCTTTGGCATTGCCGCTCACCTGGATAGAACAAAGACTTTCCGAGTCCGGCCTGACGATCGAGCAGCTGGTACGGTCGGAGAGCCAGCAACAGGCCGCCGATCAGGTGTCCATCGGCAACAGCATCGGCAGCCTCCGATTCCTGGGAGCGATGGACTGGCGCGACTTCGTCGAGAGGATGAGTGTTGTCGAGCAGGTGCTGCGTGAGGATCCCGGCGGAGTCTACGGCAGGATGGATATCGCCACCCGCGATCGCTACCGTCACGTCGTGGAGAAGATCGCGAAGATCAGCCGGCTATCCGAAGGCGAGGTGGCGCGCAAAGCCATTCGTTTATCCGGCGAGGACGCGGCCGGGAAAGGCAGGGACGATCGAGCGGCACATGTCGGGTTCTACCTGGTCGACAAGGGATTGCCGCAACTCGAACGAGCGGCGGAGGTGCGCCTGTCCCTCCTGGAGGCTATTGTGCGGAGGAGCCGCCCCTTTCCCTTGCTCCTCTATCTCGGCACGATCACGCTGCTGACGGCGATTATCACAGGGATCCTGTTAGTGAAAGCACATGCAGGTGGGACCCCGGACAGGCTGCTCGCGCTGATGGGGTTCCTTTCGCTGCTGGGCGGAAGTCAGCTGGCGGTCGCGCTGGTGAACTGGCTGGGCACGTTGCTGGTGACGCCGCATCCGCTGCCGCGAATGGATTTCTCCGAAGGGATTCCGGAGGAATCACGCACCCTGGTGGTGATCCCGACGATGCTCACGAGCGCTCCCGACATCGAGGACCTGGTCGAGGCGCTGGAAGTCCGGTTCCTGGCCAACCGGGACGACAATCTGTACTTCGGACTGCTGACGGATTTCCGGGATGCGCTCCAGGAAACGATGCCGGAGGACGAACCGCTGTTGCGGCTGGCCCGGAAGCGGATCGAGGAGCTGAACGAAAAGTACAGTGATGAAAAGAGCGACACGTTTTTCCTTTTTCATCGCCCGCGCCTGTGGAATCCCCGGGAGGGGATCTGGATGGGCTACGAGCGAAAGCGTGGGAAGCTTGCGGAGTTGAATGCCTTGCTGCGCGGCGGCCCAGGGGATCGCTTTTCCCTCGTTGTCGGCAATACCGCCGTTTTATCGAACGCGAAGTACGTGATTACCCTGGACACGGATACGCGGCTTCCGCGCGATTCGGCGCGGCAGTTCGTGGGAACCATGGCGCACCCGCTGAATCGTGCGCGGTACGACGAAGTGAAGCAGCGTGTCTCCGAAGGGTACGGAATCCTTCAGCCTCGCGTAGCCGCGAGCCTGCCGGGCACGAACAGGTCGAGGTACGCGCGACTGTTCGGGAGCGAATCGGGCATCGATCCGTATACGCGCGCCGTCTCCGACGCCTACCAGGATGTGTTCGGTGAAGGCTCCTTCATCGGCAAGGGGATCTATGACGTGGATGCGTTCGAGCGGGCGCTCCGTGGGCGTTTTCCCGAGAACCGGATCTTAAGCCACGATCTTCTGGAAGGGTGCTATGCGCGGGCGGGGCTGTTGAGCGATGTGCAGTTGTACGAGGATTATCCATCACGCTACAGCGCGGACATGAGTCGCCGGCACCGCTGGATTCGCGGGGATTGGCAGATTGCGTCGTGGTTGGTGTCGCGCGTTCCCGGACCCGGCGAGCTCCGCAAGAGGAATCCTCTCTCGAACCTGTCCCAATGGAAGGTCTTCGACAATCTTCGTCGCAGTCTCGTGCCTTCGGCGTTGACGCTGATGTTGCTGCTGGGCTGGATGTTCCTGTCGCCGCTCTGGCTATGGACCTTGGCGGTGATCGGAATTCTCCTGGTTCCACCGTTGGCGGCATCGGTACTGGAACTGTTCCGGAAGCCGAACGACGTGCTGCCGGGGCAGCACTTCGCCGCCGCAATGCGTTTGGCCGGCCGGCACTTCACCCAGGCGGCATTTACGTTAGTGTGCCTGCCCTACGAGGCGTTTTTAAGCCTGGATGCGATGTTGCGCACGGTCTGGCGATTGTTGATCGCGAATAAACGGCTTCTGGAATGGAGCCCGTCGGGCGATCCGGACCGCAATCGCGACGCGGATCTCGTCGCCTCTTACCGGTCAATGTGGATCGCTCCCGCGATCGCCGCTGCCGCGGTGGTATACCTGGCGCTTTCGAGGCCGGTCGCGCTGGCCGTGGCCGGGCCCATACTGGCCCTCTGGCTTGCCTCCCCCGCGGTTGCCTGGTGGATCAGCCTGCCGTTTCCCCCCCGATCCCCCCGGCTTTCGGCCGACCAGGCCATCTTTCTCCGTAAACTTTCCCGAAAGACCTGGGCGTTCTTCGAAACCTTCGTCGGCCCGGAAGATAACTGGTTGCCTCCCGACAGCTATCAGGAGTATCGCGTCGCCGCGGTTGAGCACCGCACATCGCCGACCAACATGGGGCTCGCGCTGCTCGCGAATCTGTCCGCGTACGACTTCGGTTACCTCCCGGCCGGACAACTCATCGAGCGCACGGCGAACGCATTCCGCACGATGGAATCCCTGGAACGGCACCGGGGCCACTTCTACAACTGGTACGACACGCAGTCCCTGACACCTCTCAACCCTCTCTACGTTTCGACGGTGGACAGCGGGAACCTCGCCGGCCATCTGCTGACGTTGCAGCCGGGTTTGCTCGCACTTCCCGACCAGAAAATCCTGGGATCGCGATGGGTGGAGGGCTTAAGCGACACGCTCGGGATTCTCGTGGACGCAGCGGGGGGAGCAGCGAAGGCACAGCTTGCCCAACTTCAAAATGACCTTGCGGCAGCATCGGAATCCCGGCCTTCGACGCTCCCGGCCGCCCGGCAGTGCCTGGACCGGCTGGCGGCGTCCGCCGATGAGGTTATCCGCGCTCTTGAAGCCGACTCCGAGGGTCAGCCGGCGTGGTGGGCACATGCCTTCGCCCGGCAATGCAGGGACCTCATCGAGGAATTGACGTATCTCGATCCCGGCAACGATGGGATCCCGACCCTGCGCGAGTTGGCAGGCGTGGGGAACGGTCGTGCCAGGGCAAGGATTGCGTCAATCGATCTCCTTGCACGGCAAGCCGGCGATCTCGCCCGCATGGAGGTCGATTTCCTGTTCGACAAGACACGTCGTCTGCTGGCCATCGGGTACAACGTGGGTGAGCGCAGGCGTGATTCGAGTTTCTACGATCTGCTGGCTTCGGAAGCGAGATTGTGCACTTTCGTGGGGATTGCGCAGGGACAACTGCCGCAGGAGAGCTGGTTCGCCCTGGGGCGCCTGCTCACTACCGCCGGAGGAGAGCCGATCCTCCTTTCGTGGAGCGGTTCGATGTTCGAGTACCTAATGCCGCTCCTGGTGATGCCGACGTACGAAAACACGCTGCTCGACCGGACCTACAGGGCGGCCGTGGAGAGACAGATCCGGTATGGGGCGCAGCGCGGCGTACCATGGGGCATGTCGGAATCCTGCTACAACCTGGTCGACGCACGTTTCAATTACCAATACCGCGCATTCGGAGTGCCCGGGCTGGGGCTCAAACGCGGGCTCGCCGAGGACCTGGTCGTCGCGCCGTATGCGTCCGCACTGGCGCTGATGGTGACGGCCGAGGAGGCATGTCTGAATCTGCAGCGACTTGCCGCGGAAGGGGTGGAAGGAAAATTCGGCCTGTATGAAGCCGTCGACTACACGCCTTCCCGTCAACGACGCGGACAATCGAGTACCGTGGTCCGGGCCTTCCTGGCGCATCACCAGGGCATGAGCCTCCTTTCCCTGGCTTATCTGCTCCTGGACCGACCGATGCAGAAGCGATTCGATTCGGATCCGCGGTTCCAGGCAACCACGCTGTTGCTCCAGGAGCGGGTTCCAAAGGCCACGGCGTACTATTCGCTTGCCGCCGAGCTCTCCGATTTGCGTACGACTCCCGATGGCATGAAAACCCCGGTGCGCACATTCAACAGCCCGGACACGCCGGTGTCGGAAGTGCATTTGTTGTCGAACGGCAGATACCACGTGATGGTCACCAACGCCGGCGGCGGTTACAGCCGCTGGAAGGACATCTCGATCACCCGCTGGCGCGAAGACGGTACCCGCGACGGCTGGGGCACGTTCTGTTACTTGCGCGACGTGGCCGGCGGGGAGTTCTGGTCGACCGCCTATCAGCCGACGCTCAAGCGGCCGGAGAAGTACGAGGTGATTTTCTCGGAAGCGCGAGCGGAATTCCGCCGACGCGACCACGACTTCGACACTCATACGGAGATCGTCGTTTCCCCGGAGGATGACATCGAGCTGCGCCGAATCCGCGTCGTCAATCGCTCACGGAGGCGCAGAGCGCTCGACGTGACGAGTTACGCGGAAGTCGTTCTTGCATCGCCTGCTGCGGACGCACTGCATCCGGCGTTCAGCAACCTTTTTGTCCAGACCGAGATCCTCCCCCGGCGCCAGGCGATCCTCTGCACCCGCCGGCCCCGGTCCCTCGATGAGCCGGTTCCCTGGATGTTTCACGTGATGGCCGTGCACGGGGCGGAAACCGGAGAAGTTTCCTATGAGACGGACCGCATGCGGTTCATCGGCCGCGGAAACACGGCCGCCGATCCGCAAGCGATGAGAGAATCCGCGGCGCTCTCGGGCACCCAGGGCTCCGTGCTCGACCCGATTGTCGCGATCCGCCGCCGGATCACCTTCGATCCGGGAGAATCGGCGACGATCGATATCGTTTCCGGCGCATGCGAAACCCGCGCCGCCGCTTTAAGCCTTGTCGGGAAATACCAGGATCGGCGCCTCGCGGATCGCGCTTTCGACCTGGCGTGGACACACGGGCAGGTGGTCCTGCAACAGCTCAATGCCACGGAAGCCGACGCACAACTTTTTGGACATCTTGCCGGCTCCGTCATCCATGCCGATTCTTCTCTGCGCGCCGACGCGAGCGTTCTGATCAAGAACCGCCGCGGACAATCCGGCCTATGGGGATATTCCATTTCCGGCGATTTTCCGATCGTGCTGGTGCAGATCGGAGACCCGGAGAACATCAACCTGGTCCGCCAACTCGTGCAGGCCCACGCATACTGGCGCTTGAAAGGGCTGGCGGTGGACCTGGTGATCTGGAACGAAGATCGCGCAGGTTACCGGCAAGTGCTCCAGGATCAAATCATGGGGTTGATTGCTTCAGGCATCGAAGCCTACGCGACCGATCGGCCGGGCGGCATCTTTGTGCGGCTCGCGGAGCAGATATCGGAAGAGGACCGCATCCTGCTGCAAACGGTCGCCCGCGCCATCCTCATAGACAGCCGGGGGACGCTGTGGGACCAGATCCACCGCCGCCGGCCGGCGGAAGTGGCGGTCCCGCGCCTCACGCCGTCCCGTAGCCATCCCGCCGAAGCTCCCGCGGCAGCCGAGCCGCCCCGCCGCGACCTGGTTTTCTTTAACGGACTGGGAGGTTTCACGCCGGATGGACGCGAATACGTAATTACGACTGCGCAGGGGGAAGTGACGCCGGCGCCGTGGGTGAATGTGCTGGCGAATCCGAACTTCGGAACGGTTCTCTCCGAGAGCGGCCATGCCTTTACGTGGAGCGAGAATGCCCACGAGTTTCGTCTTACTCCGTGGGCAAACGACCCGGTGACCGACTCGAGCGGAGAATCCTTTTACATCCGTGATGAAGAGAGCGGCCGCTTCTGGTCCCCCACGCCGCTGCCCGCCCGGGGGGCGACGCCTTACGTCATCAGGCACGGATTCGGCTACAGCGTCTTCGAGCACACGGAGAGCGGCATCCGGTCCGAGATGTGGGTTTATGTGGCTCTGGACGCACCGGTCAAGTTCACGGTGTTGAAAGTCCGAAACGAATCCGGCCGATCGCGCAGGCTCTCCGCCACGGGATATGTGGAATGGGTGCTGGGAGATCTGCGGCCGAAAACGGCCATGCACGTGGTCACTGAAGTCAACCACGACAGCGGCGCGCTCTTCGCGCGGAACGCGTACAACACGGAGTTCGCCGGACGGGTCGCCTTTTTCGACGTACACGATGCGATTCGGACCGCAAGCGGCGACAGGATGGAGTTCCTCGGGCGCAACGGCACGCTGCGAAGTCCTGCCGCCATGTCCCGGGCGTGCCTCTCGGGCAAGGTAGGGGCCGCCCTGGATCCCTGCGCCGCGATCCAGGTTCCCTTCGATCTGGCCGACGGGGAAGAGCGTGAGGTCATCTTCACGCTCGGCGCAGGGCGAAACGCGAATGATGCAGTCAACCTGGTGCATCGATTCCGTGGGTCTTCCGCGGCGCGTGGGGTACTCGAAGCAGTGTGGGAGTACTGGAAGCGCACTCTCGGCGCAGTCCATGTGGAAACCCCCGACCCTTCCATCAACATCCTGACCAACGGCTGGCTCCTGTACCAGACCCTGGCATGCCGTCTTTGGGCGCGGAGCGGATACTATCAATCGGGAGGCGCGTTCGGTTTTCGCGACCAGCTGCAGGACGTAATGGCGCTCCTCCACGCCGAGCCGCTCCTTGCGCGAGAGCATTTGCTCCGTTGCGCGGCCCGCCAGTTCCGGGAAGGAGATGTCCAACATTGGTGGCATCCCCCCTTGGGCCGGGGAGTGCGCACGCACTGTTCGGACGATTTCCTCTGGCTGCCGCTGGCGACTTGTCATTACGTTTTGAACACGGGGGATACCGGAGTATTGGACGAACCCATCCGCTTTATCGAAGGCCGCCCGGTAACTTTGGAGGAAGACTCCTATTACGACCTGCCCGGACGGTCCGAAGAGTCGGCCACCTTGTACGACCACTGTGTGCGGGCCATCCTGAAAGGCCTCGGGACCGGAGAGCACGGTCTTCCGCTCATCGGCTCCGGCGACTGGAACGACGGCATGAACCTGGTGGGCGAAAACGGCAAAGGCGAAAGCGTCTGGCTGGGGTTTTTCCTCTATGAGGTGCTCCTGCGGTTCGCCGAGGTTGCACGCGATCGCGGCGACCTGTCCTTCGCCGAACGTTGCCGCAGAGAGGCGGATCAACTGCGCCTGAAGATCGATGAGAACGGCTGGGACGGCGAGTGGTACCGCCGCGCCTACTTCGACGACGGCTCGCCGCTTGGATCGGAGAGCAACCCCGAATGCCGGATCGATTCGATCGCGCAAAGCTGGTCGGTTCTATCCGGGGCAGGAAACACCGAGCGCTCGCGCATGGCGATGGAAGCGGTGGATCGGCGCCTCGTTCGACGGGAGCATGCGCTGATCCAGCTCCTGGACCCGCCGTTCGACAAGTCGGATTTGAACCCCGGCTATATAAAGGGGTACGTCCCGGGCGTGAGGGAAAACGGCGGGCAGTACACGCATGCTGCGATCTGGGCGGCGATGGCGTTCGCCGCGTTGGGCGACAGCCGGCGCGCATGGGAACTGTTGGCGATGATCAACCCGGTGAACCATGCGAGATCTCCGGAGGAGGTTGCGGCCTATAAAGTGGAACCGTACGTCGTCGCGGCGGACGTCTATGCGCTCTCGCCCCACACGGGCCGCGGCGGATGGACATGGTACACCGGCTCGGCCGGCTGGATGTACCGGCTGATCGTGGAATCCCTCCTGGGCTTGCGGCTGGAAGTGGACAAGCTGCGTGTTGCTCCATGCCTCCCCACGGATTGGAAGGGGTTCAAGGTGTACTACCGGTATCGCGAGACGGTCTACGACATCGCAGTCCTGCAACAGCCTGCCGATGTCGGCGGAACGACGGTGACTGTCGATGGGATTGATCAACCCGACAAGTCGATCCCCCTTGTCGATGACCGCCGAAATCATTCGGTCGAGGTGGTGATTCTCCAAACGCTTGTTTAATGACGCCCTGCATGTGGTATGTCAAAAATCCTCTTGACCCCATGAGATTCGGTTCCTCGTTTTTGCGGCCTTCTATATTTTAAAAGGAGGTTCAGATGAAAGTACGGAAAGTGTTGCCCGCGATCCTGTTGACCGCCGCAGTTTTCTTCGCCGTGCCCTCGAACGCTTTCAACCTGCCGCCGATGAACCTCGGATTAACGGACATCCTGGATGGAGCGCTCCCGGGACCAGGCACCTATTTCACGCAATACATCCAGGGATTCCAGAGTGACGAGTTCAAGCTCCACCAGACGGTGATCGGGCTCGAGGCGAAGAAGCAGATGGAAATAGCGGGAGACTACCCCGACGTGGTGATCGGCTGCCACGGAGGCGGAAGCAACTTCGGCGGGATCGCCCTGCCGTTCCTCCCGGACAAGATGGCCGGCGGGAAGAAAAATCCCCGGCTGGTCGCCGCCGAGCCGGCGTCATGCCCGACACTCACGAAGGGTGTCTACGCGTTCGATTTCGGAGACACGGGGAAGCTGACCCCGATAGTCAAGATGTACACGCTGGGGCGCGACTTCGTCCCGGAGGGGATCCACGCGGGTGGACTTCGCTACCACGGGGCCTCTCCGCTGGTGAGCCAACTGTTGAGCGAAGGGCTCCTGGAGGCGCAGGCCTACCCGCAGCTCGCGGTGTTCTCATCGTCGATCGCGTTCGCACGCGCGGAAGGGCTGCTCCCGGCGCCGGAGTCCGCGCACGCGGTCCACGCGGCGATCCAGGAAGCGAAAAAGGCCGACGAGGAAGGCAAGGAGAAGACGATCCTGTTCAATCTCTCCGGGCACGGCTTCTTCGATATGGTGGCCTACGACGACTTCCTTACCGGAAAGCTGGCGGACCACGAGCACAGCGAGAAGAAGGTTCGCGAAGCGCTGCGCAATCTACCGAAGGTCACGGTGTAACCGATACACGAGTTCCCGGGCCGTCAACCTTACGGTGGACGGCCCGGCCAACCTTTCTTTGCACCCTTCATCACCAAGGAATTTTCCCGTATCCGGCACCCCGGCATCCCGCCATTCATCTTATTTGCATCAATTTGGTGGCAAGGGGGATGCGATGGGAAAAGAAGATATCGTTGAAAGATTCAAGTCGGCATTGCGGGGTGAACTTCTACGGCCCGGTGACCCGGGGTACGAGGAGGCCCGCAAGGTACACAACGGCATGATCGACCGGCGGCCGGCCTTGATCGCCCGCTGCAAGAGAGTGGAAGATGTGGTCGCCTCCGTTCGTTTCGCGGCGGAAACGGGCATGCTCACGGCTGTCCGGGGCGGTGGACACAATGCAGGGGGCCTGGGAGTATGCGACGACGGTCTCGTCATAGATCTTGGTGCGATAAACAACGTCCAGGTCGATCCCGGCGCGAAAACCGCCCGGGTCGACGGCGGTTGCCTGCTGAAAGACGTGGACCACGCCACCCATCCCTATGGGCTGGCCGTCCCGGCAGGCGGATTTCTTCGATGTCCTGAGCGACGATGCGATCCGGCTGCATTCGAAGCATGGTGCGGACCTTCCGTCTCCTCTTTCAATGATGCACCTGTACCCGATCAACGGCGCAGTGCACCGGGTGGACGGGAAAGACACCGCCTGGAGCTACCGCGACACTACCTGGGCCGAAATCATCCTCGGAGCCGATCCGGATCCGGCCAACAATCCCCGGCTGAAAACATGGGCGAATGCGTACTGGGAGGCGCTCCACCCCCACTCGGCGGGCGGAGCCTACGTGAATTTCATGATGCAGGACGATGGGCAGGACCGCATCAAGGCTACATACAGGGACAATTACCAACGACTTGCAAAGGTCAAGGCCGAGTATGACCCGAAAAATTTCTTTCGCGTGAACCTGAACATCCGGCCCTCGGGAAAACGGAAATTGCGGTCCGCGGCGTGACCGCGATTTCAAGTCCTGGACCCGGCCCGAGCGCTTAATGCGCTGGTGGGGTCCGAGCTGACAAGGAGAGACTCATGAAATCGCTTCGTCCATCGAAAACAGTTGTGTCGTTGGTAGTCCTCACACTGCTTGCGGCGGGTGTATTTTTATTCCAGTCGGTCGGCGATAGTGCCTACGCTCAACCGCAGGCTCCCGACTTGGTAAAGGCGGACGTGGGCAAGGTACTGATCGATCCTGCGGATACCGTTATCCTCTTGCTCGACCACCAGAGCGGCTTGTTCCAGACCGTCAAGGATATCAGTGTGGCGGAATTACGGACCAATACCATAATCCTGGCGAAGGTGGCCAAGCTGATGAAGATCCCCGTCATCACGACCGCATCCGTACCGACCGGCCCGAATGGCCCTTTGATGCCTGAGATCCACCAGAATGCACCCGATGCGATATACGTTCCGCGCACAGGTGAAATCAGCGCCTGGGACAACAAGGAGTTCGTGGAGACCGTACGCAAGACCGGCAGAAAGACATTAATCATCGCCGGCGTGTGGACAAGCGTTTGCGTCGCTTTCCCGGCGCTCCAGGCGAAGGCGGACGGCTACAAGGTTTACGCGGTGATGGATGCTTCAGGCGACCCGAGCGAGATGGCATCGAGAACGACGCTCGCACGCCTCACGCAGGCCGGGGTCGTCCCGATGAGCACCAATGCGGTGTTTTGCGAGCTGCAACGCACCTGGAATCGGCCGGATGCAGCGGATTTTGCCGCCCTGTATGCGGCCTATGCTCCGAACTATCAAGCCGTGATGGAGAGCTACCGGAAAGCGCAGGAAGCCCTCAAGGGGGAGAAGAAGTAAGAGCGTCTTAAAAAGTCATGCCGCCGTCGACGATGATCTCGGCGCCGACGATGTACGAGGATGCGTCGGAGCACAGGAAAAGCACGGCCTCGGCGATCTCTTCCGGCTTAGCGAAGCGCTTGACCGGGACCTGGTTTCGGATCCAGTCAATGGTCTGCTTCAACTGATCATCCGACATCCCGGTGCGGCCGAGAAGCGCCGTTTCCACCCGTCACAACAGCCACCTTGCCTTCAAAGCGTCTCATGGGATCGTCACCTCGCGGCTTATCGGACTTCTTGTAATACGGATGCGGCGGATTTCCGGACGGTTTCGACTGGTTGACGGATCCATTAGCTTCGCGATTCCCGGATACTTGATTTCTTTCCATGCGTTTTCGCCGGATGGCGCATCTAAAAGAAAACCATGATATGTGGTATCCGCTCTGAATGGAGGTGGCTGTTATGCTGGATTTCAATTCCATCCTGGTGTTTTCGGGGAATCCCAAGAAACTCGCGGATTTCTATAAGAAGGTTTTCCAGAAGGACCCCGATTGGTCGGAGGGCGGCTACTACGGATTCATGGCCGGCAAGGGATTCATCACCTTCGGCCCGCATGACAAAGTCCATGGGAAGAACGCGAACCCCGAACGGGTAATGTTCAATTTCGAGACCAAGGATGTAAAGAGTGAATTCGAAAGAATCAAGAAGCTCGGGACTTCGGTCGTCGCGGAGCCGTACAATCCGTCGGAAGATCCGAAAATGATGATCGCAACCTTCGCCGACCCGGACAACAATTATTTCCAGCTCATTACGCCCTGGGAGGGTTAATGAAGAAAGTGGACTCCTCATGAACGGGAAACGAGCTTACATATGGCTGCTCCTGGCGGTTTTATCAGCCCCGTTGCCCAGTATCGCCGCAGGGCCAGGGTCCGGCGCCGCCCCGATTCCCCCGGGCGAGGCCGGGGCCAAGGCCGCCCTGGAACAATCGCCGCGACATCACGAGTGGGCAAGCATCGCCGTTCCCGGCAAGGAAGGGAAAGTATCCGCCTTCATCGCCTACCCTGAGCGCAAGGACAAGGCTCCCGTCGTGATCGTCATCATGGAGATCTACGGCCTCACCGACCGGACTCGGAAGCGCTTCGGAACATCCGCGCCCCCGTGCTCGGCCTCTACGGCGGAGACGATGCCAGGGTGAACGCGACGGTCGGCCCGGCGGCGGCAATGATGAAGGAACTTGGGAAGACGTTTGTCGCGCACACCTACCCGGGCGCGGGGCACGGGTTCCTTCGTGCCCAGGACCAACGCGACGGCGCGAACCTGGCTGCCTCGGAGAAGGCCTGGCCCGATACGATCGGGTTCCTAAAAAAGTCCCTGGAGTAGCCTTGCCAGGGATAATTCCCGCTCCCTCATGGTCCTGATCAGGGGGAAGCAGCACAGGTAGCGGGTTTATCCTGCTGTTCGTTTCACTCGGCCCGGACGATCCCGACCTTGTTGACGCCGCTGCAGGCGATATAGACGTCCCCTTGGGGCGTCGCCGCCATATGCCGGATCACTCCGCCACCTGACGGGACGGACCAGCGCGAAAATTTGCCTGTCTTCGGATCGAACCGCACGATCGTGTTCGGCTCGACTCCCGATTCGCTGTACCAGATAGACCCGTCGTGGGTCGCAGCGATGCCGTAGGGCTTCGACTTCCCGCCGCCGGGCGATGGCCACTCTTCGACTTTGCCGCTGTCCGGATCCAGGCGTCCCAGGTATCCGCGGGCGTAGTCCGTGTAATAGATCAGGCCGTTGGAGGTGACGGCGAGTCTGCGCGGCCTGGCCCCCTTGGGCAATCCGAATTCGGAAATGGACATCGTGACCGGGTCGATCCTGCCGATCTTATTGGTCCCGAGCTCGCAGAAGAAGGGGATTCCCTTCGGGCTCACGACGATTCCGTAGGGGCGGGAATCGGCCGTGGGCGGGCGCGCCAGCGTGATCTTGCCCGTGCGGGGCTCCAACTTCCCCACGAAATTACCCACCTGGACGGTGAACCAGAGGACCTGGCTGCCGTCGAAGACCAGGGTGTGCGGATCGCGTGCGGCCGGGTCCGGCATCGGGTACTCGGTTACCTCGCCGGTCTGCGCATCCAACCTGCCGATGTATCCCTTGCGATTGGCGGTGAACCATATGTTCCCCTTCAGGTCGGCCACCAGCCCATGCGGACCCGATCCCGGGGTTTTCAATGGATACTCATGGATCTTTCCGGATTTCGGGTCGAGCCTTCCGAGAGTGTTGGTGCCCATTCCCGTGTACCAGAGCGATCCGTCGGGCCCGACGGCAGGATCGTGGGGGAAGGAGCCGGGCGTCGGGAGCCCCCATTCCTGGATCCGCACATCGGCGGCCGCCAAAGACGCGCATGCCGCGATCAGGAAAGTTATCAGAATAATGATTGTCCGTCTCATCGTCCAATACCCCCTCACTTCCGCTTCGCCCGGGAGGCCTCTTTCTCGAATCCGGGGAGGATCGTCTTGAAGAATGCGTTCTGGATAAGCTTGCCGACGATCTGCCAGTTGCTGACCCGGGGATTTTCCACCGTGCCCGAGACGTCGGCCTGGGCCGCCACCTCGTGCCGGTGGCGGCTTTCGAGCAGCCGGGCGACCCCGCCGACCGCCATCTCGTACATCCGGCGAAAGCCCGTCTTCTCCCGGTCGGTGCGCTTGTCGTACACTTTCATGTCCTTGAAGAACGGCTTGATATAGCCGGAGATCGCATCGTTGCGGATCTTCAGCTCCGAATAGAAGGAAAACAGCCCTTCCGACACGTCGAACTTTCCGTAGGCGCGGAAGAGGTCGTTCATATCCGCCATCTGCGTATTATCGATGCTGATGCGCAGATCGAGGTCCGGCCCCGCTTTCTCCGGGCGGAATTGCGCGCTCACCACGGTGGGGCCGCTCCCCATGAATTTCCCCGCCAGCTCCATGTCCGCGGGCCCTTCCGAAAACTTGTTGGACAGGTTCGTGAGAAGGAGATCGGCGTCGGTCAGGTAGACACGATAGGGGGGATCGGCGTTCTCGTTTTGCATTCCGACGGAGCACCGCGTCAGCCTCACCCGGTCGACCCGGAGCAGCATTTCAGCCTTCGGCGCCTCCTTGACCGCCTTCCCGACCGCCTCGGCGCGCCTCTTTTCGGCCTCCGCCGTCCGCGCGGAATGGACGTAATCGATTTCCATCCCCTGGACCGACAGGTCTTCGAGATGCGCGACCTTGACGTTGGGGGCGTATTCGATGCTGCCGGCTCCGGAGAACGTCCCGCTCTTGACGGAAAGATTCGTGCGGGCGACCACCGGCTTGAAATATTCCAGCGGCACGTTTTCGAGCTTCATGCGGGCGTTGATCCCGAGATACGGCTCCGCGAGGAAATTGGCGTTGCCGTCGACGATGCCGCGCCCGGTCCCGAAGATCGCCGTTTCCATGTGGAAGGAGGAGGGGTACACCTTATCCGGCAGGCGGACGGAATACCCTTTGAGGGGAGCGTTGATCCTCCGCTCCATCGATTCCCGCAGCGGCTCGTCCAGGAAATAGGAAACGACGAAAAGGACAAGGAGCAGGGCGGCGAGGATCCAGGCGCCCCACAGCGCCTTTCGGAACAGGGGGCCGCGTGCGCCCCCCGGCGGATTCACGGACTTTCCGGCGGTATCGGTATCTTCGGCGCTCATGCAAGCCATTCCACCATCCCAAATAGATGCCGGGGGATGCGGGCGGTTCCCGTTCTCCGGAGGATCAGTGGCCGGGTTCCCGTGGAATTCCCCCGGGAGGCGGCTGCTCTCTACGGCGATCTCCGGGGTCAGCGGGAGGAGCGACGTGCCCGGCGCTTCAAGCCGCAAGCGGCATCCGGCTCTATCCGCAATTCACAGATTTCGATAGATATCTTTTCGATGACCGATGCGCACGACCAATACAACCAGGATCTTTTCCCGGATCGTATAGACGATCCTGTAATCGCCCACCCGCACCCTGGAAAAGCCCTCGTTTCCTTTCAGGAGCTTGGCATCCGCGGGACGCGGTTCATTCGCAAGTTCGTCGAGTTTTCTGCCGATCCGCTTCCGGACCTCCCTGGGGAGTTTTCGAAGGTCCCGGACAGCCGTCGGTTGGATGAGGATCTCGTAGGACATGGGAAATCAGAGGCCCAGCTCTTTCTTTAACTGCTTCCAGGAGATTCCTCCTTTTTCCTTAAGAGCCTTTTTCGCCGCTTCGATGTCGATGCGGTCCTCGATTTCCTCCAGGAGCTCCAGGTCTTCCACCGGAACAAGGACCGCAACATCCTTTCCCCGGCGCCGCAGGACGATTCGCTCTCCCTTGTAGGCGACGCGATTCAGGGCGTCGGAGAACTCGTCACGAACCTTGCTCGCGCTCATTCGGGTCATGCGCGTGCCTCCTTCCTATATGTACGTATCGTACGAATTGGAAGTATACGACAACGGAAGAAAGGGGTCAAACGGCTCTCCTCCCGACCGGATATCGAACCTGGTCCATCCGCAACGGGTCAGAATCCGATCCGCCGCCGTGGTGTCTTGGGCGGCTCCATCAATGCCCGGATCGCGTCGAAGACCCCGCGGAATTGGGAGTCATACTTCCTTTCTAGCGCTTCAACCTTTCGGGCAAGTTCCTCGCGAGATACGAGCAACCTGCGAATCCGGACAAAGACACGCATGATAGTAATGTTGACTTGGATGGCCCGGTCGCTATTCAAGACAGAGGACAGCATCGCCACGCCCTGCTCAGTGAAGGCATAGGGAAGCTTCCGCCGGCCGCCTCTCCCTGGCTTTGATATCGCAATTTGCGATATCAAAGAAGTGTATTCTTCGGTAGTCAACTGGAACATGAAGTCCTCGGGAAAGCGTGCGGAATTTCTTTTGACGGCTTCGTTCAGCCTGAATGTTGGGACCCCGTACAGTTCCGCCAGGTCCGCGTCCATCATGACGCGGCGCCCCCGAATTATATGAATATGCTGGGAAATATCCTCTGCACGAAGGTGCGGTTTTGATATCACAGTTTGTGATTTCAAGTCTTCACTCATGCAGAATTGTTCTTCAATTTACGTGCCTGGGGAACCGGTCGCAAATTGCGACCGGTTCCAAACCCCCTTCCGTCCAAAGCTTTGATATCGCAATTTGCGACCTTAAGATTTTGAAAAACACTTGTAATTGCAGGTATATGCAAACTTGAAGTCACAAATTGTGACTTCAAGTTAGTCATCGAGGCCGATTTCTAAGGTCGCAATTTGCGACCTTAGAGAATCGGCGACTGGGACGCGGCAACCAGGGGTCCTTGCAATACATCATAAAAATTAGCGAAATCGCGGATAGCGGGAGGCAAAACCATGGGGCCGGAGTCCGTCGCCCAGGATGCCGTGAGGGCGAAGGGGCTGGAGATCTTCCGGCTCATGGGGACGGAAACGCCGGCCGTCTTCGACCGGAAGTGGTGGGCGGGCAGGATGATGGAGCGGGTGATGCGAGACCCCGCGCTCAAGGTCCCGCTCTTCCGCTTCGTGGACGTCCTCCCCGCGTTGGCCGACAGCCGGCAGATCGCCCGGCACGCCAGGGAATACTTCGCGACCGACGGATCGCCGCTCCCCGGGATCGTGAATTCCCTCCTTTCCGCCGCCGCGTCCGGATCCTGCTCAACGTCCGCATCCGGCGCATCATCCGGCTCCAGCTTCGCATCCGCGCCCGCCGCGGCGCTCACCGCGTATCTCGTGAAACGGGGCGTCGCCCGCTTCTCCAGAACCTTCATCGCGGGGGAGACTCCCGAAGCGGCCCTTTCCTCCCTCCGGCGCCTTCGGAACGACGGGAGGAGCTTCACCGTCGACATCCTGGGGGAAGCGGTCGTCTCCGAAGCGGAGGCGGATCGGTACCGGGACGCCTACCTGCGGCTGGCGGACACGCTATCCCGGGAGATTGCCGATTGGCCCCCGTTCGACCCCCGCCGCGAACGATTGTTTCCCCGCCTCAACCTTTCCGTCAAGCTCAGCTCCCTCTATTCCCGCATCGGGCCGGTCAATCACGAGGACAGCGTCCGGGGGGTCCGGCAACGGCTGCTGCCGATCCTGCGCAAGGTGCGGGAAGCGGGCGGGTTCGTGAACCTCGACATGGAGATGTACGCCCTCAAAAACATCACGCTGGACGTCTTCACGCGGACCCTGGACGAACCGGAGTTCCACGGATGGGAAGGCCGCCGGGATCGCCCTCCAGGCCTATCTCAAATGCGCGGAGCAGGACCTGCTGCGGCTGATCGGCACAATTCCAGATGCTGTACGGCATGGCCGAGCCGATCAAGCGCGCGCTGAAAGCCATGGGGTTCACCGTCCGCGAATACGCCCCGATCGGGGAACTGCTGCCCGGGATGGCCTACCTGGTGCAAGCCGATACCGAACGAGCCGGTGGCGGATTTTACGAGGGAAGAAACGCGCCAGGCCTTCCGCAACGCCATCGCGCAAGTCGGGAGCCGGATGGGGGAGAGTTATCCCGCGGTCATCGGCGGGAAGGAATACCGGGAGGGGGACCCGATCGTCTCCGTCAATCCGGCACGCCCGCAGGAGGTCGTGGGAACCGTCCACGGCATCACGCGGGAGCTCGCCGATCGCGCTGTATCGGTCGCACGCGATGCGCTTCAAAGTTGGTCGCAGCGCCCTCCGGAGGAACGGGCAAAGGTACTGTTCCGCGCCGCCGACGCAGCCCGCCGCCGCAAGTACGAGCTTGCGGCATGTCAGGTGCCCTCCTCTATAAGCCGTCGAGCCTCTCCCCGGTCAACGGCTGGCTCGCGTTCTCCCTGCTGAGGGAGGGCGGAGCCCCCGACGGCGCGCTGAATTTCATCCCGGGCAAGGGGGATGCCGTGGGGGACCACCTCGTCAGCCACCCGGAGGTCGATTTCGTCCTGTTCACTGGGTCCCGGGCCGTGGGCCTGCGGATCGTGGAGAGGGCGGGGCAGACCGCGCCGGGGCAGAAGTCGGTCAAGCGGGCCGTCGTGGAGATGGGGGGGAAGAACGCGATCCTGATCGATGCGGACGCCGACCTGGACCAGGCGGTGCCGGCGGTGATGCAGTCCGCGTTCGGGTACCAGGGACAGAAATGTTCCGCCTGCTCCCGGGCGATCGTCCACGCGGATTGCTACGACCGCTTCCTGGCCCGTATGTGCGAGGCGGTCCAGGGCATGACGGTCGGCCCGCCGGAGGACCCCGCCAACATGATCGGGCCCCTGATCGACGGCGCCGCGAAGGAGAGGGTGCGGGCAGCCATCGAGCTCGGTAGAAGGGAAGGGAAGGTGGCCGCCGAGATCCCGGTCCCGGAGGAAGGGTATTACGTCTCCCCGACGATCCTCACGGACCTCCCCCCGGATTCGAAGCTCTTGCGGGAGGAAATATTCGGGCCGGTGCTCGCCGTCATACGCGCCCGGGAAATCGAGGAGGCTGTAAAGATAGCGAACTCCTCCGACTATGCATTGACCGGCGGGCTCTTCTCCCGGAGCCCGGCGACATCGAGCGCGTGAGGGAGACGTTCGCCGTCGGCAACCTGTACATCAACCGGGGAATCACGGGCGCCCTGGTAGGCCGGCAGCCTTTCGGTGGGTTTCGGATGTCGGGCGTCGGCTCCAAGGCGGGCGGCCCCGATTACCTCCTCCAGTTCATGGAGCCGCGGGTCATCACGGAAAACACGATGCGCAGAGGGTTTTCGCCCGATGTCTTGTTGTAACCGAACCGTATTTCGAACCAGATCTTACTCTGGGCAAGACGTTACGCACTCGCCCGGTTCAGCAGTTCGATATCCGAAGGATCCAGCTTGAGCTCCAGCGCTTTCATGAGCTCGTTCAACTGGTCCACGCTCGTTGCGCTCGCGATCGGAGCGGTGATGCCGGGGCGGGCGATCAGCCACGCGAGAGCCACGGCGGCCGGCGTCGCATGATAACGCGGGGCCACCCGGTCCAGTGCATCCAGTATCCGAAACCCCCGGTCGTCCAGGTATTTCCTGACGATTTCCGCCCGGGCGCGGCCCGCCAGGTCCTTTTCCGACCGGTACTTGCCCGTTAGGAACCCGCTTGCCAGCGGGAAGTAGGGGATTACGCCCAACCCGTTTTCCCGGCAGACGGGCTCGAGCTTCGATTCATACTCGGCGCGATCGTACAGGTTGTACAGGGGCTGAAGGCTTTGGTATGCGGGATACCCGCGCGGCCCGCTGACCTGCAATGCCTGCAGGAGCCGTTCCGAGTCGTAATTCGACGCGCCGATCAATCTTACCTTTCCTTCCTTGATCAATTGCGCAAAGGCTTCGAGCGTTTCCTCCAGCGGCGTATCCGGATCGTCGGCATGGGCCTGGTACAGATCGATGCGGTCAGTCTGCAGACGCCGCAGGGAATCCTCCGCCGCGCGCAGGATATACGGTTTCGCCAGCCCTTTCCTGTCCGGACCCATCTCCTTACCGACCTTCGTGGCGACGAGGACCTTCTTCCGGTTGCCTCTGCGCTTGAGCCATTTGCCGAGCACGGTCTCGGATTCACCGCCCTTGTGATCGGAGACCCAAATGGAGTAGACATCCGCCGTGTCGATCAAATCGCCGCCGGCAGCCGCAAATGCGTCCAACAGCCGGAAAGATGTTTTCTCATCCGCGGTCCATCCGAAGACGTTGCCCCCCAACGCCAGCGGAGCGACCTTGATCCCGGAATTCCCAAGTTTGCGCTTCTTACCCGCAATCATGATACTTCGATGCATCCCAGACGCGAATCGCATCTAACCAGGAAGAAAGGAGAGGAGCCATGGCCGGAATCGAAAGCGGTGCCGCAAGGCAACCGGAAGAGGATGTACTCTTTATCACGCGAGATTTCGCCGCCCCTCGCGAGCTGGTTTTCAAGGCATGGACCGAGCCCGAGCGCGTCATGCGATGGTGGGGCCCGAAAGGATTCACGGCGCCCGTCTGCAAGATCGATCTGCGCCCGGGAGGCGTCAGTTTCAGCTGTATGCGCGCACCCGACGGCAAGGAATATTGGGGGCAGGGCGTATATCTGGAGATCGTGGAGCCGGAGCGGATCGTCTGCACCGATACCTTCGCGGATGAGAAAGGCAACCCGGTCTCGCCTCGGCAATACGGAATGAGCCCCGACTGGCCGGAGGAAGCGGTGATCGAGGTGACCTTCGAAGAGCATGACGGCAAGACGAAGTTCACGCTGCATCATTATCCGATAAAGCCGGGCCCGGATCGCGACATGTGCCGGCAGGGCTGGAACGAATCACTGGATAAACTGGCCGACTACCTGCGGTCATGCGCGCAGTGAAGAAGGAGGATTCCTATCGGGACTTCGTGCTGGACCAGCTTCGCTCCCTGGAGGGGGTAACCTGCCGGGCAATGTTCGGCGGGTACGGCCTTTATCTTGGTGCGGATTTCTTCGGCATCGTCTACGACGGTCGGCTTTACTTCAAGACCGACGAAACGACGCGGCTGGAGTACCGTGACCGGGGAATGGGCCCCTTTGCGCCGGGCGGCGAGGTGGTCCTGAAGTCGTATTACGAGGTTCCGGAGGATATCGTCGAAGACGACGAGGAACTGGTCTCATGGGCGAGGGAGGCCGCTGCACGAAAAGGGAAGATGAAGGGTAGGGCGCCGGCACGAATGAAAAGATGAGCGTACCGGGTTTCTACCGTGATCCGTCCAGCAGGATATCGCAATTTGCGACAACCGCTGTCACCCCGTTATATGGCATAGTAAGTCTATAAATAATAGACATACTATGTAGAAATGCGTACACTAATGCCATGGCATCTCTGTCTCTACGCAACCGGATCCCGCATGAGGAATTCGATTATCAGACGCTCCTCGACGCCCTCCCCGGGTATTCACGGCCGAGGGCGAAGATCACGGCGTTATTGCGCGACGGCGTTATTGTCCGGGTCAAGAAGGGGCTTTATGTCTTCGGCGAGCAGGAGCGTCGCAAGCCTCTCTGCCGGGAACTCCTGGCAAATCTGATCTACGGACCTTCCTGCGTCTCCCTTGAATACGCCCTTGCCTCGCACGGCCTGATACCCGAAAGGGTGGAGACGGTCACGTCGGTGACGAGCGGCCGTTCGCGGGCGTTCGACACGCCGGTCGGCCGGTTCACATACCGGATGATTTCCATGGAGGCGTTTCCGGTCGGGGTGGACCGAGTGGAAACGGGCGACGGTCGGGCCTTCCTCATCGCAATTCCCGAGAAGGCGCTGGCCGATGCGCTGGTGGCGGACCGCCGGGGAGCGTTCGGTTCGCGTCGGGAACTTGCGTCGTACCTTGACGAAGCGTTGCGGATCGATATGGGACGGTTGAAGGGGCTGGACCGGGGCATCCTCGATGAGTTGGCGAAGAGTTACCGCTCCCGGAAGGTGCGGCTTCTCGCCTCTCTCGTCGGGAGCTTGAAGAAGCGGGGGACGGGGTGAACGAAGCCGTTGCGAAGATGCTGGAGCGATACCGGAGAGAGACGGTGAACGACCATCTCCAGGCCCTTCGGGAGATCCTCCAGGAGGTGGCCCTGCTCGGGCTCTGGCGCGCGAAGTTCTTCGAGCGGGCGGCGTTTTACGGCGGGACGGCACTGCGTATTCTCTACGGCCTGGACCGTTTCTCGGAGGACCTCGATTTCTCGCTGATGGCGCCGGACCCGGCTTTCCGAATCGACCGGTATATGTCGCAGTTGGAGGAAGAGATCGCCGCATTCGGCTTCCGGGTGCATGCAGAGAGAATCGACAAATCGGCGACCACCGACATCGAATCGGCGTTCCTGAAGGTCGACACGATCCGGGAGCTGCTGATCATCGAGGCGGGGCGCGAGATCGTGCGCGAGATTCCGAAGGGGAGGGTGCTAAAGATCAAGCTGGAGGTGGACACCGACCCGCCTGCGGGGTTCGCCACGCAGACCCGTTACCTTCTCCAGCCGATTCCGTTCGCCGTGCGTGTGTACGTCCTGCCGGACCTGTTCGCCGGCAAGATGCATGCGCTCCTGTGCAGGCGCTGGAAGAACCGGGTGAAGGGGCGCGACTGGTACGACCTGGTGTGGTATGCCGCGAATCACCCGGAGCTGAACCTGTCCCATCTCGAGATCCGCATGCGGCAGAGCGGGCACTGGAAGGGAAATGCCCCCCTTTCGACCGATGCGTTCCAATCGGCGCTTGGCGAAGCCATCGACGCACT
>JACRCO010000064.1 GCA_016218975.1 Deltaproteobacteria bacterium | reverse complement strand
GCGGCCCACGCCGTGTTGTCCGCGAGTTTGGTCAGCTTCGGCTTCGATGTCCGGATGCTCCTGGTGGACGAAAGCACTTCGGATGCCTTCAGGGTATGGCATGCGTAGCAGCTGGCGTTCGGATCCATCTTCGAATGGTCGGCCCTTACCACGCTCCCGGCCGCAAGCAATACCGCCGCGGCAAGGACGACGTGCCAGGACCGCAAAAGGCACCGCGCCCGGTGCGCCACGCTATCCCCTCCTTCGCCCATCCATCCGCCCTCCCTGCGCATCAGGGATTCCCGATGATCGACAGCCCGTTGATAGTGCCGACCCAGAGGACATCATCCACGACCTCGATCGTTTCCACGCGGTCGTCGGAGAGCCCATCCGCGCTCCCGATGTTCCGGAAGCGCCTTCCGTCGAATATCGAGATCCCGCGGTCGAACGTCCCGATAACGACCTTGTTTTTATATACTTTCAGCGAGCTCACTTTGTTGCCGGGAAGGCCGTCCTGCACGCGGTAGATCTTCCAGCGCCTGCCGTCGAAGAACCCGAGGCCGTCGGGGGTCCCCGCGTATATACCGTCGGCGGCAGCGGCCAGGGAAGTGATCCAGAGCCCGGGAAGGCCGTCCTCCGGCCCGATGACGGTCCATTTCCCGGATTTCAGGTGGAAAATACCGTTGTTAGTGGTCCCCGCCCAAAGTTCCCCGTTCCAGGCGTGGATGCGCGTGATGTTGCTCATCACCCCGGTG
Source organism: Deltaproteobacteria bacterium (assembly GCA_016218975.1). Classification (NCBI taxonomy): domain Bacteria; kingdom Pseudomonadati; phylum Myxococcota; class Myxococcia; species Deltaproteobacteria bacterium. The sequence continues at coordinate 6,445 of JACRCO010000064.1, read as the reverse complement.
CCTTCCCCCCTGGACAGGAGTTTCCAGCCGGTCCCGTCGAACTCCAGCAGTCCCCCCGTCATCGTGCGGGCGGCCATCCACAGCGTGCCGTCCGAAGCCGCGAGGTCCCCGTTGGCGGCTACGGCATTCGCGATGCGGTCCATCGTTTTCCACCCGCCGGGTCCGGCGACGTTCAGCCCCGCGTCGGTCGCCACGTAAAGCGTTCCCCCGAATCGCGCAAGGCCCGTCACGGCATTTCCCATTAATCCCTTCGGCGGGTTTCTCCACGTCTTTAGCGCCAGGTTGAAAATTCGCGTCCCGTTTTTCGTTCCGACCCATACGTCGTTACCGTCGCGGAAAACTCCCGTTACCCAACTGAATGGAAGGGCCTCCTTCCCGAAAAAAGCGCGGATCGCCGTCGCATCGCGCACATCCGCGGCGTAGGCCGCGCGGGAAAGGCTTACCAGGCACAGGACAGCGCACAGGAAAGTTGCCGACGCCCGGGCCGTCATATGTGGCACTGCTTGCACAGCGTCGAAGTATTGTCGGCCCACTCCATCCTCAACATCTGCTTGTCCGTCTGCGTGTTGCTTGCCGCGTGCGGCTCATGGCAGGCGACGCAGCCCTCGTTCCCGGAGCCCGGCAGGGATGCGCCGCCGCCCATGTACTCGGAAAGCGGCAGCGCAGGTGGGTTCCTGAATTTCCCGGAATCGGGAATCGGGGCCATGTTCGTCGGGTGGCTCTGCGTACCGGAGCGGCTGCCCCCGCCCTTGACCGACCATGTGTGCAGCACGACGTTATCGTCTTTCGGCGCGCCGTTCGTCGCGTTCCGGTGGCACTGGGTCGCGCACCAGGCGTTTGTCTGCGTCGAGCGCTCGTCCACGGTGTCGTACCTCGTGTCGGCCGACGCGGGATGCGGATATTCCTGTATCGAGGAGTTGTCGTTGCGGACCAGCTTCCGGTTCACGCTCCCGTGGAAACCTCCCTGCACCTGCGTCCGCGAATCCGAGCTGCCCGTTCGGACCGCAGTCGAGTAGTGGCAGTCGCCGCAACGATAAGCGGGCGGCCCGGAGGCTCCTCCCGAAAGGCTCGCCGATGCGCCGTGCCCCGAAGCGCTTCCGCCGGTCCAGCTCTGTCCCCCGGAAAGGATGTTGGGCGGCGTGCGTCCGGCGAGCTGCGGTCCTCCCGAAACTCCGTGACACAACAAGCACCAGGTGTCCCCCTGCGCGGTGTCCTTGATCGAGCCCGTCGGGTACGCGGCGTATGGCGTCGCGGGACTTGCAGGCGTCGCCCATGCGAACACGGAATTCGGATGCGCCGTGTTGTCCGCCCCACGGTACTCGTAGTGGCACGTCTGGCACTCGTTGGATACGTTCGTCGTGCCCGAGACGCCATGGCAGCCAAGGCAGTTCACTTCGGCCGGATACGTCTTCGCGGTAAGAGTATGGGGGTGCCGAGAGCGGTCCTCGTAGTTCGCCGTGGGGGTGCCCGTCACGTTGTCCACGAACTGCTCGATGTTTCTTCCGCCGCTGGGAGCGAACATGGTGTTGTGCGGATGGCACACGGTGCAGCGCGTCCCGATATTGTGGCCGTCGTAATAGTCCGACCGGTAGTGCGCGATCGCAGGCTGCGTGTGGCAGACCTGGCAGATCCCGCGCTTCGTGGCGTTGTTGTCGACATAATTTGCGCCGGAGGCATTGTCGGTGAAGGATGGGGCGTTGGCCGTGAGCTGGCCCGAGGATCCCCGGATGCCGTACACGTTGTCGCTCTGGCGTAAAAGCTGTCCGACGGCGGTCCCGCCGCGGGCCGCGGTGCCCCCGTGAATCATGTAAATGTTGTTTCCGTTCGTCTGGGAGCGGTCGCCGTGGGGATCGTGGCAGTCCCAGCAGAACTTCCCTCCGTTGGTCGACGTGTGCTTCGTGCCGTAATGCGCGTTGTCGACGAAGGATGAGGCCGCTTTCACATTGTCGTACCCGACGGCCGGCTGATAGCCGGGAGGCGGGGTCGGGGGCGGCGTCCCCGAGCGGATGTGGCAGACCATGCATGTGGCGTTCCAGCCGAGCGTCGCGAGATAGGAGGCCGCCCCCGTCTGATCCTTCAGCCGGAACGGGTTCGTGGAATTGTCGTGCGAAACGTATGGATTGTGGCAGTAGTAGCACGGATCGCCTGCCCCGGCGTGACCGCCGAAGTTCGCGGCGGGATATCCGCTCTTTTCATACGCCCCCGCTGAAGTCGGCCGCCCGTGCCCCGACCATATCCACTCCGTGTTGTCGATGTTGCCCCCCGTTACGCCAGAGTAAAGGTTGTCGGTCCCGTTGAGGTAGAGGTCCGTGTCCGGGTTGTTCGACGAGTGGCATACGGCGCATCCCGATGCGGCACTGCCCCACGGCAGACCCCCATGGCAGCTTGTGGCGCAGGTTTTCGTGTTGTTGTCGTAGGTCCCCGTCACACCGCCGCCGAACTGCACGTTTCGCACCCTGTTCACGTGAAGACTCGGGACCGTGGTGGTCACGATTGACCGGCTCGCCTTGCTGCCCGTGACCGTGCCCGCGTGGCATACGGAACACTCGATACCGTTCGTGACCACGTGCGCGCTGTGGGAATTAGCGTTGTCGGTCCCGGCTCCGCCGTTGGCGTAACTGGGCATGCCGTAATTGATCCCGCCATTCGTCGTGTTATCCGTTCCGAGTCCGTGGCAGTCGTTGCAGCGTTTTTGCCCGCTGTTCCACACGGGACGCCTGAAGTCGTTGTCGTTGTCCGCCGCCATCGATGCGGTCGCGCGTCCCGCGCTGTGGCAATAGACGTTGCGGCACGTATCTCCGCCATACCTGGAACCGGCTCCCCAGCCGTTCGGCGAAACGTTTGTATTGTCGAGCTGCCCCGTCCGCGTGGGCGGGAACGGGAAGCCGGGCCCCTGGTTGTAATAATTCGTGTTGTCGTAGGCTCCGCCCGGTCCGTTCGGCGCCTTCGTGTAGGTCCCCTGGAGTACGACCGAAACCAGGTTGTCCTGATGATGCGCCAGGCTCGAATCGATCCCCATGGCCGAGCCGTAATGGCAAGTCCCGCACTCGAATAAATAGATATACGGCGGGATGCCCCGGGTATCCCCCGCCCTGCCTCCGTAATGCATCGGGTGGGCATCGCGCGTCGATGTATCGGCGTCGTTGTCCGGATTGGGGACAGGCGTAAACCTCGCAGGATATGGGACAGGAGCGGTGGAGCTCGGCGGAAATCCGTGGCACTGCGAGCAGCTCGCGCCGATGTTGTTATGGCTGTGGCAGCCCACGCAGGCCGCCTGCGAACGGGAGTTGAAGTGCTCCGATACCGTCGACGGCAATCCGACGATCTGCTGATTGTTCGTGTACGGGTTCGGGGACGAGGAATCGTTGATCTGCGGGTAGGTGACGGGGGGATTGCCGGAGTCGGCCGATCCGTGGCACGCCTCGCACATCGTCCTGCTGTCGAGGTCGCTTCGTGTGGCCCCCGTCGGCGTGGGCGCGTTCGCCATGTAGGTGCTCGCCCGGCCGGACCATGACTGGAGGCGCGTCCAGACGGGGCTCCCCGAGGGCCAGCTCCTCCGGAAGAACGCCTGCCAGGCGCCGTTGCCGTCCCACATGTGCGGTTCGTGGCAGTCGCTGCACGGCAGCTTGTCGCCCTTGTATGCCCCCCCGGTGGCATTGGGGTCTCCCGATTTGAAGAAATGCCCGCCGGTGAGGCCAAGCGTCGTGTTGTCGAGGGGGCGGCGTGCGTTGTCATTGGCACCGTAATTTCTCGTGGGCTGGGTCTGGAAGGGAGGCGTATTTTCGTAGTAGCCGGATACAGTGCCCGCCGGGATATCTTCCTTCATGGTGGAGTTCAGGTCCTTCCCCGTCAACGGGGTCGTGAAGCCGAACGCGATGTTTTGCGGTTTGTGGCCTGAACTTGCGTTGGAGAACTTCGAGAAGTTCGGCAGGTCGTCGATTCGTTCCACGCTTGTCTGATGGTAGTCGTGGCAGTCGTAGCACTGGTTGGTGAACGCCCTGCGGTAATTAGGCTTCCCTGACGATCCTCCGCTTCCGTCCAGCAGAAAGGCGTTGTCGTAATTGGAAAGGTTCCGCGGCCAGAGGGGGGCGTATTTGGCGAAATGAGGGACGTGGCATGCGGAACATACGCCCGAGGGGGCGACCCCCCCCGAGGTATACGCTGCATTGTCACGGGTCCAGGGCCCCGGCGTCGTGGTGGAGAAATCGTGGGGGCTGCCTACGACCCCCATTCCGGCCTGCCCGCTGGATGAAAACACCATCCAACCCCCGGCGACTGCCAGCAACACCATCCAGACGGCGAATCGGCGCCCTGACGGTAGCAAGGTCAGTGTTCTTTCCGCTTCACTTTTCTTTCCACGACTTCTGCCAGCGCGGCAAATCCTGCCCCCTTTATCCCTTTTCTGCGGATCCGAGTTACGATTTCGCCCGGCGTATATCCTTTCTCGATGTAGGAAGATACGATTACGGCCGCGTTCTTGTAATCGAGAACCCTGTACTCACCGGCTTCGAGCGATGTTAGAACATCGCGCGATTCGTATAAAGTTTTAAGTTTCGATTCCGCGGCTTCGACAACCAGCGCCGGTGCGGCTTCCTTGGCGACTCCCTCCCTCACCTTGCTGAATACGACGTAATACGGAAGCCCCGTCTCACGCAGTTTCGTTGCGACGGAAAGGATCCGCACCATCTGCGGACAATCGAGCTTGTGTTTCAGGATGTCCTCGAAAAACGGCAGAAGTTCTTCCTCGGGGATCCCGGACCTCCGCGCCGCCGCGTACGCCTCGCCGATCCTCACGATGTTTTCCTGCGATGCCACACCGTGAATGCGGCAGAGATCGTCTACCGGTTCGCCGTGTGAGACCGCCGCGAAAACAAGGAGACAAAAACCGATTATGCCCGCGTAACCGCCCCGCCGCCGGGACCTCACACGGAATTACCTCCCCGGACCAGGAGAATCGAATTCGTCCCCCCGAAACCGTCCGGCGTCTGTTCGGATGCATTCGGATCGGGAACGATGAGATTTCCGTCGACGATGAAGTTGTAGGAGTATGCGCCGGGATTGAGCCTCAATGTCGTCTTCCAAACCCCGGCCCCTGATGAGGAGAGGGGAACCCCCTTTGGATTCCAGCCGTTGAAATCTCCCGTGACGGCGACCATCGATGCGGCGGGATGATATAAGTAGATCTTGACCTCGCGGACGACCAGGATTTTTTCTGCGGGAGGGTTAGTACGTTGCGCTGTGACCGCAGGGGACGGGGGCTGTTCCGCGGCAGGCTTCGCCGGTTTACCGGGAGCGGGCTCCGAAGGCGTCTGCGCCGCAGGAGGGGCGGGATGAGGAACGGATGCCACGCGTGTTTCCCGAAAGGCCGTGCCCCGATAAAAAACCGTCGCCGCCACGATGCACGCAGCTGCCGCGCCGAGCGCCGCTACCCATCTACCCCACCGCACCCATAGCGCCGATCCGGTTTTTTCCGGCAGATTCGCAAGGATTTTCGAGCGTAGATGGGGCGGCGGATCCGCCGTTTTCTCCGGCATCCCGCGAAGGACGCGGTCGATGTCCGCGATTTCCCGGTAGAGTTCCCCGCATGCGCAGCACATGGAAATATGGCTTTCCAGATCCTCCTTGTCCTGTAGAAGGACCTGGCCGTGAATGTACCGCGCGATGAGGTCTTCGTACTTCCCGCAACCGTTCACGACTTTCCCCCCGTCCAGCCGCTTCGTACCTTTATTACAAGTAAATTCGGCAGGTTGTTACACCTTCCCGCAGGTTTCTTTTCGCATGAGTTCCAGAATCATCCTTTTTCCGCGAAAAAGTAATATCTTCGTGTTGCTCAAGGAAATCTTCATGATTTCGGATATTTCCTCGTATGTAAGTTCATTGAAGTAGAACAGGATTATGCAGGTGCGGTACTTTTCGGGGAGCTTAAGAATGAGCGCGCGGATTATTTCACCCTGTTCCGCGTCGATGGCGGCGAGCTGGGGGTCGCCGCCATCCTTGCCGTCGACGACGAGGAGTTCGGGGTCGACCGAATCGATATCCACTCCGGTTCCCTTCTTCCGCCGCCGCAATTCGTCGATGCACAGGTTCTTGGCGATCGAGTACAGCCACGTGGACATTTTCTCGTTCGGGCGGAACGACCCTATGAACCGGTAGACTCGCAGGAATGTTTCCTGCGTCAGGTCTTCGCAGAGCGGATGTTCGCGGAAAAAATGGTAGATGAAGGAATAGATGGGACGCTCATACTTGCCCAGCAGGGCCTCGAAGGCCTGGCGGTCTCCCTTCCGGATCCTGCGGGCAAGCCTTGAATCCTCGTCGAAGACCATCAGGGCAAATTACATCACATCCCTCGCCTCCGGGCAATTTCTAACCGCGCCCGGCGTACCCCATTTCGTATATTCCCAGCGGGCTCGGCACGCCTCACGGGGTGCCCGTGTAGCGTATCTTC
>JACRCO010000063.1 GCA_016218975.1 Deltaproteobacteria bacterium | reverse complement strand
GAGCACCGGCTGATCGCAAACTTCCATAATCACCAGCAGACCGGCAAGAGCATTAGCTGGCACGCTCACGTAGTGCACCACCGCGATTACAATGGCCTTAACAACGATCCGGCCAATCTTCTGATCATGACGAAAGAAGAAACGGACGAAGAGTTTCGCACTCGTCACAGCGCATCCGTGAAGTCGGCCATGACGCGGAACCGCGGGGAATTCATGGAAGCGATCCACGAACGCGCAGTCAGGAAGTTGGAGGAATGCCGGGCGGCGACCGATCTTCGGTGCTTCCTCGACAACAACGTCGTGATGGTCGAACGGTCGTGCGAGCATTGCGGCGCATCGTATGCCGTCACCTGGAACCGGCGCGAGCAATCGTTCTGCTCACACTCCTGCTGCATGTCGCGGCACAATGCCGAAGCCGGCATCCGGGAACGGATCGCCGACAGCGTGCGGGAAGCATATGCGTACCGGTCGGAAGAAACGTGGCGGCGGCAGATCCAATGTCTTCTCGACATGAAATTCGAGAACGGCCGGTTTCCGCTAAAGAAGGAGTGGGAGGGACGCTGCGCCGTGGAGGGTATTTCGAAGCGCCTCGGAACGGCATTCGGATTTTCCACGTACGAAGCGTTGAAAAACGCCTCGCAGACGTACAACCACAGGGTGTCGGCCGTCGTACCTGACGGAATCGAGGACGTATACAACGGGACGGTCGATGAATTCCACAATTTCTACATCGGTGAATTCACAGGGGAATTTAACGGTGACCCCTGCAATAATTACATAAACGTAATTCAGTGTGGTGAGCAGCCGCTGCTGCCTTACGAATCTTGCAATTTGGGGTCGATCAACCTCGCCAACATGATCTCCGGCGAAAACGGCGGTACGCGCATCGACTACGAGAAGCTAAAGACCACGATCCACGATGCGGTTCGGTTCCTGGACAACGTCATCGACATGAACAACTACCCGTTGAACGAGATACGGCAGATGACGATGGGGAATCGCAAAATCGGGCTGGGAGTGATGGGGTTCGCCGACATGCTGATCCGGCTCGGCATCCCCTACGATTCCGACGAAGCGCTGGCCGTCGGCCAGGAAATCATGAGCTTCCTCCATGAGGAGTCCGTCGCGGCGTCCTCCCTGCTCGCCCGCGAGCGCGGCGCTTTCCCGAACTACGGGATAAGCGTCTACCCCGAGCGCCAGAACGTCCCCCTGCGCAACGCCACCACCACGACGATCGCCCCCACGGGGACCATCAGCATCATAGCCGGGTGCAGCAGCGGGATCGAGCCCATCTTCGCGCTGTCGTTCATACGTAACGTTATGGACAACGACCACTTGATCGAGGCGAATCCGCTCTTCGAGGCCGAGATGCGGCGACGGGGGATCTACTCGGTGGAGAAGATGAAGGAGATCTCGCAGACGGGGTCGGTGCGGCACGTGGACGGAATCCCCGACGACGTCCGCCGGGTGTTCGTAACTGCGCACGACATCTCCCCCGAGGCCCACCTGCGTATGCAGGCGGCCTTCCAGAAGTTCGTCGACAACGCCGTCTCCAAGACCGTCAACTTCCCCTCGGAAGCGACCCGGGAAGACATCCGGAAGGTCTTCGTCCTGGCGTACCGCCTCGGGTGCAAGGGAGTCACCGTCTACCGGGACCGCAGCCGGGACGAGCAGGTCCTCAACATCGGAGAGGTCAACCGGAAGGATGGCGCGTTCGCGCCCGCGGAGATCCCCGCGCAGCCGGGGTTCGCTTCCCCGCGGCCACGGCCGGACACGCTGCTGGGCGTTACAAAGGAGATGAAGACGAGCTGCGGCAAGCTCTACGTGACGATCAACCGCGACCAGCAGGGGATCTTCGAGATATTCAACCAAATGGGGAAAGCCGGCGGGTGCGCCGCCTCGCAGTCGGAGGCGATCGGAAGGCTCGTTTCGCTTGCCCTCCGATCCGGCGTCCAGCCCGACCAGATCATCAAGCAGTTGAAAGGCATCTCCTGCCACCTGCCCACCTGGGGAGGGAACGGCGGGGGCAAGATCCTGTCGTGCGCCGACGCGGTTTCCAAGGCGATCGAATGGTACATGGAGAACGTGGACGCCATGTTCCCGGGCCTTTCCGCCCAATCGGGGAATCCGGTAGCCGCCGTGGCCGCCAAGCCGTCTTCATTCGGGAGCAATGACAAGGAGATCGCACGCGGCGCCTGCCCGGATTGCGGCAGCCAGGTCGAGATGCAGGAGGGATGCCTCAAGTGCCGGTCGTGCGGCTTCTCGGAATGTTAGCCGGTGGGAATTGCGGGTATCCCTTTGACCGCACCGTTCGTCACGTTTGAAGGAATCGAGGGGTCCGGGAAGACCACCCAGATCCGCCTGTTGTCCGGACACCTCGAAAAGAAGGGCATTCGCCATCGCGTGACCCGCGAGCCGGGCGGCACGCCGCTGGCCGACGAGATCCGCTCCCTCCTGTTGACTCCCAGGGAGGAACGGGTTTTTCCGGAAACCGAGCTGCTCCTTTACGAAGCAGCCCGGGTGCAGCATGTTCGCTCGGTGATCCTTCCCGCCCTCTCTTCCGGTCAGGCGGTCCTCTGCGACCGGTTCTCCGACGCCACCGTGGCATACCAGGGATTCTCCCGTAACATCGACGGCGCCCGTATAGACTGGCTGAACGGGTTCGCGACATGCGGCGTCATGCCGGACCTGACCTTCCTCCTCGACATCCCGCCTGAAGCCGGGTTCGCCCGGATCCGGGGCCGGCGATCCGGGCCGGACCGCATCGAATCCGAGTCCCTCGAATTCCACGGAAAAGTGCGCGAGGGGTACCTGCGGCTGCAGGAACTCAACCCTGAGAGGATCGTCCGGATCGACGCCTCGCCCACTGCGGAAGAAGTCTTCCGCAAGGTGCTCGAAACCGCGTCGGCACGCCTGGGATGGTAGACCGTCTCTCATTCCTGCGCGGGCAGGAACGCGCTGCTTCCCTCATGCGCCGGTACCTCGCCTCCGGAAATGTCCCGGCGGGGCTGCTCTTCCACGGCGAAGAGGGCACCGGAAAGGAACGGGCGGCGCAGGCGCTTTTGGCCGCCATCCTTTGCCGCAATCGAAACGAAGACGGCGCCTGCGGGGAATGTCACGACTGCCGCCTCGTTTCTTCCGGCGCCCATCCCAATTTCATGAGAGTGCAGCCGGAGAACCATTTCATACAGATCGCCGGGATCCGGGCGCTGAAGGAGGAGCTTTCCCTGAAGGCTTTCTCGGACCGGCCGCGCGCGGCCCTAATCTGCCCCGCGGACCGCATGACCATCCAGGCGGCCAACGCATTGCTGAAAACCCTGGAGGAACCCCCGCCGGCGACCCACCTCCTTCTTGTGGCGCACCGGCTTTCCATGCTCCCCCCGACGATCGTTTCCCGCTGCCAGAAAATTCCGTTCCAGGCGATGGCGCCGGAAATCGTCGAGGAGATCCTGTCCGCGCTACCCGACGTTGGGAAAAAACGTTCCCCGGGCGCCATCAGGGCAGCGGCGGCATGCGCAGGCGGAAGCCCGGGGAGGGCTTTGCTCCTCCTCGACGAGATGGAAGAAGGGAGGCAGGCGTGGGCGGGCCTCTTTTCCCGGCCGGACCCTTCGGCGGTTTTCGCCGCCTCCGAGGCGTGGCGCAAATCGGGCGAGCGGGAAGGACAGGCGGCCGTCCCGCTGTCCATCGCGCGGGACCTCGCGCTCTTATCTTCCGGGGGAAAAGCGGATATAATCAACGACGACTTGAAGGACGCCTTGAGCGCCGCCGCAGGACGGAAGACCGGGGATGGCTGGTCCAGGGCATTCCGGGAACTGCTGTCTATGTCCCGGCTGCCTCCCCAGGTCCAGAAAAGGCTGGCGCTGGAGGCATTTTTATTTGGCCTGCATGGAAAGGATTGAAGTCATATGGATCTTGCCGGAGTCAGGCTCCGCGGCGTCTGCAAGACTTTCCACTACGACTGCACCGGCACGGCGGTGAAGCGAGGGGACTACGTCGTAGTCCAGACAGAGCGTGGAGCGGTTCTTGGCGAGGTCGTACAGCGGGTCGACGCCTACAATCCTTCACCCGGCAGGCCGGCGTACCTGCGGATCGTGCGCCCGGCTACCGCCGACGACATCCGCACTCACCAGGAAAACGCCCGGCGCGAAGCGGAGGCGCACTCCTTCTGCCTGAAACGCATCGAGGCCCGCGCCCTTCTCATGAAGCTGGCCCGCACCGAGGTGCTCCTCGACCGGAGCAAGGCCATCTTCTACTTCACCGCCGACGGGAGGATCGACTTCCGCGAGCTGGTGAAGGACCTTGCGCACGAACTGCGGACGCGCATCGAGATGCGGCAGATCGGAGTGCGAGACGAGGCGAGGGTGGTCGGCGGCATCGGGCCGTGCGGGAAAAACCTTTGCTGCGCGGCATTCCTCTCCGACTTCGAACCCATCACCGTGAAGATGGCGAAGGACCAGAAGCTGGCCCTGAACCCCGCGAAGCTGTCCGGGGTCTGCGGGCGTCTCATGTGCTGCCTGATTTACGAGCATGAGTCCTACAACCGGGCCAGGGCCAAGGCCTGCGAAGCGTGCGGCGCGGACAAGGAGGCGCCGTCTTCTCCGGAGGAGGCCTCCGAAAGCGACGATCTCTCATTCCGGTTCGACGACGGTGAGGACGGTACCTCGTGAAGCCCACGTTCTACATCACGACGCCGATCTACTACGTCAACGACGTTCCGCACATCGGGCATGCCTACACCACCGTCGCATGCGACACGCTGGCGCGTTACCACCGGATGAAGGGGCAGAAGGTATTTTTCCTTACCGGGACGGACGAGCACGGCGAGAAGGTCCAGAAGAGCGCCACGCAGCAGGGCATAGCGTCGAGGGAACTCGCGGACAAGGTGGTCACGCGGTTCAAGGGGCTCTCCCCCGCTCTGGACATCACTAACGACGACTTCATCCGCACTACGGAACCCCGCCACTACGCATCCGTGCAGGACCTTTTCCGGAAATCGCTCGCCAACGGGGACATCTACCTCGGCGAATACGAGGGATGGTATTGCACGCCATGCGAGTCGTACTGGACGGACCTCCAGGTCGTCGAGGGCAAATGCCCCGACTGCAGCAGGCCCGTCGAACGGCGAAAGGAGCCGTCCTTCTTCTTCCGCCTGTCGAAGTACCAGCGTCCGCTGCTGGATTATTACCGGAAGAACCCGGCGTTCATCAGGCCGGAGAGCCGCCGCAACGAAGTCGTCGCCTTCGTCGAAGGGGGCTTGAACGATCTGTCGGTATCCCGCACCTCGCTTACGTGGGGAATCCCGGTGCCGGATCACCCGGGTCACGTGATTTACGTATGGTACGACGCTCTCACCAATTACATTACCGGCGTGGGATACCCGGACGGCGGGGAGAGGTACGACACCTTCTGGCCCGCGGACATCCATATGGTGGGGAAGGACATCCTCAGGTTCCATGCGGTGTTCTGGCCGGCGTTCCTGATGTCGGCGGGGGTTGCACCGCCGCTTGGCGTCTTCGCCCACGGCTGGTGGACCGTCGAAGGACAGAAGATGAGCAAGTCGCTGGGCAACGTCGTGGACCCGTACGAGATGGTGGAAAAATACGGCGCGGACGCTTTCCGCTACTTCCTCATGCGGGAAGTCCCGTTCGGGATGGACGGCGACTTCTCCCGCAAGGCCCTCGTGCACAGGATCAACTCCGACCTCGCCAACGACTTCGGAAACCTGCTGAACCGGACGCTGGGCATGCTGGGGAAATATTTCGGCGGAACCGTCCCTCCCCCATCCCGCTCCGAAGAGCAGGATCTTCAGCTTGCCGCGAAAGCCGCCGAGGTCCTTTGCGCCGTGGACGGGGCGATGGAAAAAGTCGAGTTCCACAACGCGCTATCTTCGACGTGGGACCTCGTGAAGGCCGCCAACCGGTACGTCGATTCCTCGGCGCCGTGGGCCCTGGCCAGGGAGCCCGCGAAACGGGAGCGGCTGGGCACGGTCCTGTACAACATCCTCGAGGCCGCCCGTATTTCAGTGCTGCTTTCGGCCCCCTTCGTGCCGATCGCCGCCCAGAAGATGTGGGAGGCGCTAGGGTGCGAAGGGCAGGTGGCGTCCGCGAACCTGTCCTCAACCGGCGTCTGGGGCGGGCTCAAACCCGGCGTCACCCTGCCGAAATCCGCCGTCGCCTTCCCCCGCATCGAGGAATGACCGCGGTCCGAAGTTTTTAAGAACGTCCCTGTTTTTGTGGAGGCGGCGGAATCAGATGTACTTCGACTCGCACGCGCACCTGGACCATGAGCCGCTCTGCAACGCGGAAGAGGATGTCATCCGGCGCGCGCGGGAGGCGGGCGTTTCACGCATCGTCACGATCGGGATTGATCCGGAAAGCGATGCGAAAGCCATCGAAATAGCGCACCGCCACTCGGGAATTTACGCATCGATCGGCCTCCACCCGCACAAAGCCTCGAAATGTTCGGATGACATGCTTGCATCGCTCGACCGGCTATCCCGCTGCGACAAGGTGGTCGGTATCGGCGAAACCGGCCTCGACTACTTCCGGGACCGCTCTCCTCGGGACACGCAACGGGCCGCTTTCCGAGAGCAGATCAGGCTGGCGCGGCGAAGGAGCCTGCCGGTCATCATCCACGACCGGATCGCCCACGGCGAGATCCTCTCCATTCTCGCCGAGGAAAATGCCTCCGAAGTCGGCGGGATCATCCACTGCTTTTCCGGCGATTACGAGATGGCGCGGAAGGCGGTCGGGATGAACTTCCTCATCTCCATCCCCGGCGCGATCACCTATAAGGGATCGGAGCCGCAAGTCGAGGCGGTACGGAAACTCCCTTTGGAAAAGCTCCTCCTCGAAACCGACTGTCCGTTCCTTGCGCCGCTGCCCCATCGCGGGAAAACCAATGAGCCTGCCTTCATACCGCTCGTGGCGAATAAGATCGCGGAGATCAAGGGGCTATCGGCGGAGGACGTCGGAAGGGTCACCACCCTCAACGCTCTGCGTATCTACCGCATACCGTCGGAAGAGGAAGTCCGGGTGTCCTACCTGATCCGGAATTCCCTCTACCTCAACATCACCAACCGGTGCACCAACACCTGCGTCTTCTGCGCGAAGCGGGAGGATTATCACGTAAAGGGGCACTATCTGAAACTGCCGGGAGAGCCGTCGGTCGAAGAAGTCGTTGCGGAAGTCGGCGATCCGACTCAATTTGACGAAGTCGTCTTCTGCGGGTTCGGTGAGCCGCTTTTACGGCTGGATGACGTGAAGGCGATCGCGAGTGAACTCAAGTCGAAAGGCGCGAAGGTCCGGGTCAACACCGACGGCTTGGCGAACCTGGTGCACGGGAGAAACATCCTGCCGGAGCTCGCGGGGCTGGTGGACGCCCTCTCCGTCTCCCTCAACGCCCCCGACTCGGAAACGTATGCCCGGATCTGCCCGAACCGCTACGGACCGGCATCGTTCCCCGCCATTCTTGAATTCCTTAGAGAAGCACCGCGGCACGTCCCGTCGGTGGTCGCGACCGCCGTTGCCCTCCCCGGCCTCGACCATGACGCCGTTCGCCTGCTTGCCGACTCGATCGAGGGAGTTTCCTTCCGCCTCCGCCCCTTCGCCGAGGTGGGATGAGGGGGCCTATGCTCCCGCAGCCTTTTTCTCCATCGGACGTTCGGGAGCCTTGATAAGCCGGAAGCTGTGCAATACCTTTTCGAACGTTTCCGCATCCCGGTCGAAATAGTGCCTTTGCGCCGCCGAGTAGCGAATGAAATAGAAGTGGTTCTCCAGCAGGAATCCGCAAAAGATAATCTTGTACCTTACTCCGTTCTTCGACCTGTACGTGAACACCGACCGGAACCCGGCGTATCCGCCGATCGTCTCCGGCCTGTTTTCGAGGACGGTCATTCTTTCGAACGCCGGGTTTGAGTGGAACTGGTCGAGGGCAACCTCCGCGACCTCCTGCGGCAGCATCCCCTTTTGAAATTTCTTTTTCGTGCTGGGCAGATTCTCCCCTATTTCGTGCCGCGAGATGATGATCGCCTGAAGGGCTCCCCCTTCCCTCGTCAGGAAGATGCTGTCCCCGGAGCCGGACTTCACCCACCCTTTCGGCAGATCCACGAGAACATTCTTCGATTCGTCCCTGTATTCTCCTCCGACGACGGTCCACCTGGGTGTTGCGCACCCAGCCAGCAGCGCGAGTGAAACAGCGAGGATCGCTTTCGGCAGGTGCTCCATCATCGCACCGCCTTCATGTATTCCTCCACATATCCCCTGTCGGGAGCATCGGGGGAGAGCGCGAGGTACCTTTCGAAATGCTTTTTCGCCTCCTCCTTTTCGCCTTTTTTCATACGGATCATCCCGAGGCACTTGTGCGGATCGGGGAATGAAGGATCGAGTTCCATGGCCTTCAGGTATTCCGCCACGGCCTTCGCCTCGTCCTCCTTCTCTCCCCTCTGCCTGAAAACCTCGCCCAGCAGGTGGCGCCCCCTCGCGCAATTCCCCCGTATAGACAGGTATTTCTCCGCCCCCCTTTGTGCGATCCCGAACCTCCCCATCTTCAGGTCGAGCCGGGCATTCTCCAGGATGACCTCCCTTACCGCCGTGATGAACCTCTCCCGGTTGACGATACCCGTCATTCCGGCGTACTTCTCCTTGAGCTGCCCTTCGTAGTTCTCGATCCGCTCCTGTATGCGCGGGTGCGATCCGAAGAAGAACGGCTCTGTGATCTTCTCCTCCTCTATTTCCTTCTTGAGGTATTCGAAGATCTTGAGGGATTCCTTCGGATCGTATCCGGCCGCGACGACGAGCTTTATCCCTTCCATGTCGGCTTCAGTCTCAAGTTCCCTCGAATACCCGGTCACCGCCGCCGCGGCCCCCAGCGCTCCAAGGATTGCGCCGTATCCGCCGGTCAGGACGACCGATGATGCCAACCATGCCGACTTGTTTTTAACGTTCCTGAACTGATTCACGGAATGGCGATGGGTTGTATGGGTCATCTCGTGGGCGAGAAGCGTCGCAAGCTGCGCCTCGTTCTCCATCCTGGCGAGGATTCCCGTGTGGAGGTACAGCGCGCCGTTCGGAAGCGCGAAGGCGTTCAGGTGCGGGTTCTTCAAAACGCGGATTCGGAACGAAACGCGCCCCTTCATTTGGGGGGTGACAAGTTTGGCCGCCACACCGTCCAGGTACCGCTCCAGTGCCTCGTCGCCGAGCAGGAATCCGCTTTTCGAAAATCCCCTTTCCATTTCCGCCGCCTGGACCCAGAGCGACCTCTCGTCGCTCTCGACGGCGTAATCCTTCGAAGTGACCGGCGGGAGGGTCGTCGTGGCGCAGCCTGCGAGAATAAACGCCGCCGACGCGGCGTACACCAGCCGTCTCACGGCTTCAATCCCGGGAACCCGGAGAGCGTCTCGCCGGTGATCTTCGCAGCTTCTTCCGGCTCGCGGAAGTCGTTTCCGACAACACTTCCTTTGGAATTGAACCACAGGATACCCCCGGACCGGTCGATGAAACCGATATCCATGCCGGTGAAGCCGAGCGGCAAGCCGATCCCCGCCATCGCGCCTATGACGGCAAGCGTTTTCCTTCCTCCTGTGGAGATCACGTCGACTCCTTTGACGACAATGAGGCCGTCGACACCGAGGCTCGCGAAGAGGTTATCCAGGGGGCCGAGCTCGTAAGCGGAAAAACCCCTCTTCTCCGGGAATCCGTTGATCGGTGCAGCTTGCTGAAAATAGCTTGCGATCGCCACTTCGTAAAGAGCGATGACCTCTTCCAGTTCATCTCTTACGGCGTTGTCCAGGACTTCCTTCCTTCTCTCGGCGAGTCGATCCCCGAAAGCGTCCTTCAGGAATTTCGCCACGTTCTCCTTTCCCTTGGCGGACCAATCATCCATGTACTCGCGGACACCTCCGGCGGACATCTCGTATATGCGAATTTCCGGATAGATCATGCCGAAGGTATTTATACCCGACAGCCGGTCGGCGATGTCCGGTCGCGATAATGGCGTTGAGGCCGCTGCGACGGGAACGGGAAGGGAAATGGCCTGAAAAGTAAAAACGAGGAAGAAAATCGACAACGCGATTCGGTGGATCATGCGCCGATTGCGGGACATGCAGCCGTGCCTCCGCGCCCGAAGTTTCAGGCAGTGCGCTGCAAAACGGTCGATCGCATGCAGATGTCAGCCGGAATTATAAAACCTCGTTTTTCAGTCTGTCAAATTGTTACGGACAGGACATCATTTCCCGAACTTCCCCGAGAAGAGGTAACGCTCGAACATACGGTTGTATTCCGTCCAGCGTGCGCCCTCCCGCAGGTCATCCATCGCCTCGGTGAACGCGTTGGACTTGGCGTCCATGTTCTCGACGAAGTGCAACAGGACCGCTTCGAGCGTCTTGGGACGTTTGGGCGAGCCGAACTCCAGCTCACCGTGGTGGGAGAGGACCATGTGCTTGAGGAGCATCTTCTTTTCCGGCGGGAAGCCGTCGATGCGGTCGCAGGCGCGGGAGATCATCTCGGATCCCATGTACAGGTGGCCGAGCAGCCTCCCCTCGTCGGTGTAGTCGAAAGTCCCTTCGTACGTTAGCTCCTCCACCTTGCCCACGTCGTGCAGGAGCGCCCCCGCAACGAGAATATCGCCGTCCACTCCCTCGTAATGCGAGGAGAGGAACCGACAGATTTCCGCGACGGAAACCGTGTGCTCCAGGAGACCGCCGATGTAATCGTGGTGCATGCTCTTTCCGCCGGGCGCCTGCCGGAACCGCCGCGCCGTCTCCGCCCCAGACGCATCGGAGAAGACCTCTTCCAGGAGCCGGCGCAGGTCCGCATCCCTTATCCCGGCCGTCAGCGCTTTGAAGCGCTCCCACAGCGATTCGATCCCCTTCTTCGTCACGGGAAGGAAATCCCCCAGGTCCGGTTTCGCGCCCGCGGGCTTCTGAACGTCGTGGACCTTCAGCTGCATCCTCCCCTGGTACTGGATCGCCGTTCCGCTGACCTCTACGATGTCGTCCCGGTCGAACCGCTTCCCGATCTCTTCCGCCCGGTCCCACACCCGCGCCTCGAACTGCCCCGTCCGGTCGCGCAGGGCGAGGTTCAGGTACGGCTTCCCCGCGTTGCTCAGGAGCTGCGCCTTCCCGGCGACGAGGAACAGGTCTCGCACCGGTTCCCCTTCCTTTATGTCCTTGACGAATTTCGTCTTCACCATCTCTTGCACCGTCCTTATACGGAGAGTTTTTCGAGGATGCGCAGGGCCCCGCGGATCCCGTCCACCGCGGAAGATATGATTCCTCCGGCGTGCCCCGCCCCTTCACCCACAGGATACAGCCCTTTCAGCGTAACCGACTCATAATTCTCCCTTTCCATGCGAACGGGGCAGGAGGTGCGGGACTCCACCGCATAGAGCGTCCCCTCCTGCGTCAGGAACCCCCGCATCGCTTCGCCGAACCGTCGCAGGCCGAACCGCAGGTCTTCTTCCACAGGCAAAGGGAGTATCCCCGAAAGATTCGCGCGAACGACTCCAGGGGCGAGCGCTTTCCCGCGGCACAGGTTCCGGACCTTCCGGTCGAGGAACGCGAGAAGGTTCATGGCCGGGACTCCGTAATTTCCTCCCCCTTTCCGGAAGGCGCGCACCTCGAGCAGCTTCTGGAAATCTACGCCTGCCATCACGTCGCCCGTCCCGAAATCCGTCCCCGAAACAGCCGTGACAATGCCGCTGTTGGCGAACCCGGAATTCCTTGCGTGGGAGCTCATTCCGTTGACGGGCAACCCTTCCGGCGCGGACGAGGCGGCCAGTACTTCGCCGCCGGGGCACATGCAGAACGAGTAAACTCCCCGGCCCGACGGAGCGCGAACCGCCAGGCGGTAATCAGCAGGGGGAAGGCCGGGGCGCCCCGCGGCTTTTCCGTATTGGACGGAATCGATGAGCCCTTGCGGGTGCTCCACGCGAAAACCCACCGCGAACGGCTTGGAGGACATCTTCGCCCCGCGCGACAAAAGCATCCGAAGGGTGTCCCGCGCCGAGTGTCCTACGGCAAGCACGAGGTCCGTGCAGGGGATCTCCTCCCCTCCGGCGAGCCGAACTTTCCGGACCTGCCCTCCTTCAGCGATCACTTCCTCGACGCGCGCCTCGAACCTTACCTCCGCTCCCAGCCAGAAAAGCTCTTCCCGCATCCTGCGGCAGAATTCCCGGAGGCGATCGGTCCCGACATGTGGCTTCGCTTCCACGCAGAGGTCCGGGATCCCTGCGAACCCCGCGAAAGTTCCGACGACGTATTCGACCAGCGGATCCCCGATTCGAGTCGTAAGCTTTCCGTCGGAAAACGTCCCCGCACCGCCTTCGCCGAACTGGACATTGCTCTCCGGATCGAGCGTCCCGGATTTCCAGAAAGCCGCCACGTCCCGCGAACGATCCTCGACCGGTTTCCCGCGTTCAAGCACGAGCGGCGGGACTCCATAACGGGCAAGGGTCAGTGCCGCGAAGAGACCTGCGGGTCCGGCGCCGGCCACCACCGGCCTCATCTCCGGCATGCGGAACCTTCCGATGCGCAACGGGTTCGGCTGGGGAACGATCGGGCGCGCGGAGGAAACACGCGAACAGACTTCCTCTTCAAGGGCGGCGGATCGAAGGGAACAATCGACCGCGTACACGCGCCTGATCCGATCCTTCCGGCGGGCGTCCAGCCCGCGCCGGGAAACGGAAAAACGCTCAACCTCCTCGCGTGGAACCCCTATAATGGAAAGAACCCGGGGGAAAAGCTCATCTTCGGGAAAACCCAAAGCGACACGAATGTCGGTGATGCGGATCGCCAATCGGTTCCCTCTCTTTATTTTCCTGCTCGCCGCCTCGCTTGCCGCGGTCTCCTGCCGGGCGTTGATCAAGGATGCATTGAAGCCGCCCAAGGTCCGGGTTGCGAAGATTATTCTCGCATCGGACCCCGTCAACGATCCTAAAGGGCCGTTGGCGTTCCTGCTGACCCTCGAGGTGGACAACCGGAACGACTATCCCCTTACCGTGACTCGTGTCGCCTACTTTGCGGTCATCGGCCGCGACACGGTCGCGGAGGGCGACCATGGGGAGGAGATCCGCATCGAGGCATCGCGCGTGACGACAGTCCAGGTTCCCGTTGCGATCCGCACGGACGCCTTCCGGGAAGCCATGCGCCAGGTGCTGCAGGCCCGGCGCCTCGATTACGAATTCAACGGCTCCGTGACCTTCAGCGGTACGGTTCTCGGTACGGTCCGCATCCCCTTCTCGAAAACCGGAAATCTCGACGCAGCGGATCTCCTCAAAAAGAAGGGGTTTTAACCTTCAATTGACGGGGGAGAACGGCTCCGCCCCCGAGAGGACGGCAAGCAGGTTCGCCGCAGCCAGCCGGCCCATCCGTTCCCTCGTCTCCGACGTTGCGCTTCCGATGTGCGGAAGAAGCACCGCCGAAGGCGCCGCCAGAAGGGAGGGATGGACCAAAGGCTCCCGTTCGTAGACGTCGAGCCCCGCCGCGAAGATCCTGCCCTCGGAAAGCGCCTGCGCCAGGCCCTCTTCGTCGACCACCTCTCCCCGCGCTATATTGACGAGTACGGCGGTCCGCTTCATCCGCGACAGGCGCTCCTTTCCGATAAGCCCGCGGGTTTCCGGGGTCAGGGGGAGGCACAGTACGACGAAGTCGCTCTCGGCCAGCAGATCGTCGAGCCCGCGATATTCCACTGAGAGGATTTTCTCCCGGTCCGGGGGAACCGGGCTCCGGTTGTTGTAGAGGACGCGCATACCGAATCCTTTAGCTCGAACCGCGATCGCACAGCCGATCTTCCCGAGGCCGACGATCCCCAGCGTCTTCCCGTAAACGGGAACGCCGAGGAATCCCCATGGGTCCCATCCTTCGAACTTCCCCGCCCGCAACGCCCGTTCCGCGTCGGAAAACTTCCTCGCCGCCGCGAGGAGGAGCGCGAATCCAAGGTCGGCGGTCGCCTGCGTGAGAACATCCGGCGTGTTGCATACCCGTATTCCGCGGCGGGAAGCCTCCCCGATATCCACGTTGTTTACCCCGACGGCAAAGTTGGAAACCACCTTGAGCGAGGGGCCTGCCGCATCCATGAGGCGCGCGTCGATCCGGTCCGCAAGCGTGCACAGGATGCCGGCGGCCCCCGGCGCCAGGCGGAGAAGTTCATCCGGGGGCATCGGGGCATCCGGCGGCGGCGCGGCCAATACGACCTTTCCCGCCGGTTCGTCGAGTGAAACCCCCGGAAGCCTCCGGGTCACCAACACTTTAGGATACGTTTTGCCCAATACAGCTCTCCCGCAGCGCGTTTTCGGCGACACACCCGAACATGCTCGACATTAGATCACGGGACGCGGCAATTCGTTACCGGATTCGGGGCGCCGCTCGATGGAATCATTAGGACGCCGGGCTTCACGAAGATATATTCTAAGGAGTGCCACGCGCGTACGACAGCGATCCGATCGACGGCCTTGAGAAGGACCTTGCGACCAGAGGGATCGAATGCGTCAAGGAGCGATTCCGCGTGCCTTCCTGTCCGCAGATCTCTTCCTCCGCAGGTTATCTGTGCGGCGCGGCGGGGGCCTTTCTTCTCGTCGCCGGACATACGTCCGTGTCGTTTTTCGCCGGACTGGCGGGAGCCGTGCTCCTTCTCCTCGAGGCCTGTGGTTTCTCACCACTCGATTGGCTGGGTCCGAAGGGTCCGCGTTCGGCGCTGGTCGTGCCGGGAACGTTCTCGGAAAAGGAGCGGAAGGCGCTGTTCCTTGCCGTGCCGCTGCGCTGTCATTTCACCGGCAAAGGCTATTTCTCGTCGGGGGCGGCGTTCCGCAGGGCGTTTGAGTGTTTTGGCCTCATTCTTTCCTTTTCGGTACCCGTTCTTGCAGGTTCCGCGACTCTCCTCTACCTTCAACCGAACGCGACTGCGGGTGTTCTTGTCGGGTCGGCACTTGCGGCGCTGGCGGCGAGCAGGTGGTTTTTCGGGGAATCAGCTCCGGAAGTACGAAATCTCGCCGTGGAATGGCTGGATCGTTGGCTCCTGGGGGCCGCGCACGGGTTTCAGCCCTTCGTTTTCATCTATTCAGGCGAAGTCGCGGAGGTGAAGTTCTTTCTCGCGAAATATCGCCATCCGCTTTTCCGGGGAAACGGGGTATTCATCGAATTCGCCGAGGTCGCCCGGGGTCAGGCGGCAGCAAGCATCGCGGAAGGGGGGTTCCTTCTCCCGTATCGAGTGGAGCCGGCGCTTCTCTCCCGCGTGCGCGATACGGCCCGGGAGGCCGGCCTTTCCGATCTCCGGACAACGGTATTGAGGTTCCCGTCCGGCGCGCTTGCCGCGATTGCGCGGGGGTTCAAGGCCGTAACGATCTTTCGCATGGAAAATTCCCGCGGAGGAGCGGAAATCCTCCAATGGGAAGCCTGCATCCGCTGGGTCGGTGAAATCCTGAAACGGTTTTAAGCTGCAGTTCCGGACGGGCTCCCGCACCGGCCGATAATGCGGACGATATTTGACAGATTGCCCCGAAGGTGTATAATTTCTTGCTTATTTTTGAATTCCCCGAATCGACATTCCACTCCAGGAGGGTCGGGCCATGGCCGTCAAAGTCGGGATCAACGGGTTCGGTCGCATCGGGAGGAACTTCCTTCGCGCGGCGTACAACGACCCCGCGCTGGACGTCGTGGCGGTGAACGACATCACCGACGCGAAGACGCTGGCGCACCTTTTCAAGTACGACTCGATACACGGGCGGTTCGAGCGTGAAGTGGGAGTGAAGGACGGCGCGCTCGTAGTCGCCGGTAAAACCATCCAGGTACTCGCCGCAAAGGATCCTTCCGAGCTTCCGTGGGGGAAGTTGGGCGTCGAGGTCGTCATCGAGTCCACCGGGAAGTTCACGGAGCGCGAAGGGGCGGAGAAGCACCTGAAGGCGGGTGCCAAGCGGGTCCTCATCTCGGCGCCTGCGAAAAATCCCGATGCGACTTTCGTGATGGGCGTCAACGAGAAGACCTTCGATCCGGCGAAGCACTTCATCATCTCGAATGCATCCTGCACGACCAACTGCCTCGCGCCGGTCGCCAAGGTGCTTTTGGACAGCTTCGGGATCGAGCGGGGACTGATGACGACGATCCACGCCTACACGAACGACCAGCGGATCCTGGACTTCCCGCACAAGGATTTGCGGAGGGCGCGCGCGGCGGCGCTCTCGATGATCCCGACCACGACCGGAGCGGCGAAGGCCGTGGCCCTCGTGATCCCCGCGCTCAAGGGAAAGCTCGACGGCATGGCGATACGCGTTCCGACCGCAAACGTCTCCGTGGTCGATCTCACGGCGGAGATTTCGAAGCCGGCGACTGCGGAAGAGATCAACGCAGCGGTCAAAAAGGCGGCGGAGGGTCCCCTGAAAGGGATTATCGAGTACGTCGACGAACCGTTGGTGTCCGTCGACTTCAACCATACTTCCTATTCCTCCGAGTTCGACGCGCTGTCGACCAAGGTGATCGACGGCAAGATGGTGAAGGTGCTTGCTTGGTACGACAACGAGTGGGGTTATTCGTGCCGCATGGTGGACCTGGCCAAGTTCGTGGCTGGAGCGAAGTAGCGCCATGCGCACCCCGGTCATCGCGGGCAATTGGAAGATGTACAAGACGTCCGCCGACACCTCCGCTTTCGTGAAGGAGTTTCTCCCCCTGGTCGCAGGCGTCAACGGGGTCGAGATCGTGATTGCGCCGCCCTTCCCGTCGCTTGGCATAGCGGCGGGCATGACGTCCGGGACGAACGTGGGAGCGGCTTCCCAGAACGTCCACTTCGCGGCGGAAGGGGCATACACGGGGGAAGTCTCGCCTGCGATGGTGAAGGACGTCGGGGCGAAGTACGCGATCATCGGCCATTCGGAGCGGCGGCAATATTTCGCCGAGACAGACGAATCCGTGAACCGCAAGGTCAGGGCGGCGCTCGCTGCGGGACTCGTCCCCATCATGTGCCTTGGGGAAACGCTGCAGGAGAGGGAATCGGGGAAGACATTCGACGTGGTGGAGCGCCAGCTTCGCGCGGGGCTTTCGGATATCGGAGCCGCGGAGGCGCCCAAGGTCATCGTCGCATACGAGCCGGTGTGGGCGATCGGAACCGGAAAAACCGCCTCGAAGGAGCAGGCGCAGGAGGTCCACGCCTTCCTTCGGCGCATCCTGGCGGAACTTTACGGAGACTCCGCCGGGTCGATCCGCATCCTTTATGGCGGGTCCGTCAAGCCGGAAAACATCTCCGAACTGATGGCCCAGCCGGACATCGACGGGGCGCTGGTCGGAGGGGCAAGCCTCAAACCCGCCTCGTTCGCTTCGATCGTGAAGTTCAAATAACGGAGGAACCTAAAAAAACCCGATGTACACACTGGTTATCGTCATTCATGTGATCGTCTCAATCGCTCTTATCCTGATCATCCTCCTGCAGACGGGGAAGGGAAGCGACATAGGCGCCGTGTTCGGCGGCGGGTCGTCGAACACGCTGTTCGGATCGAGCGGACCCACGAGCTTCCTCGGCAAGCTGACGGCCGGGGCGGCGGTCGTTTTCATGATCACCTCCCTCTTTCTTGCCTATTTTGCGGGCGGAAGGTCCTCTCCCACGATCATGCAGGGCGGCGCGACTTCATCGATGCCGGCCCCGGCGCCGCCGCAGGGAATGCCTCCCGGCCCCGGCGCAGCGATGCCGGCGCCAGGTGCCGCCCCCGCCGCGCCGATGCCCGCCTCCCCGGTACAACCCGGCAAGTAACCAGGAAATCGAACCTTAAAAAAAGGGCGGCCCGTTGGGGCTGCCCTTTTTTTAGACAAAAAGAGCCCCGGCGGTTTCCCGCCGGGGCTTTCATGGTCGGGGAGTTATACCCCTTCGGATCGCGTCGTCACGCCTTCGTGACGTTGGCCGCCTGCGGACCCTTGGGGCCTTCGGTGATCTCGAACTCGACGCGCTCGCCTTCCTTCAGCGACCGGAACCCTTCCGCCTTGATCGCGCTGAAGTGCACGAAGACATCCGGGCCGCCTTCCTGTGCGATGAAGCCGTACCCCTTCGCGTCGTTGAACCACTTCACGGTGCCTTGAGCCACTTTCCTGTACCTCCTTTAGAGTACTGCTGTCAAAACTGGGCTAACAATTACCCATATTTTGCAACATTGGGAATTTATCAGCGCCCCCCACCCCTGTCAAGCCAAACATTCGGCCGTCCATGGCTGTATACAGCATCCGGCCTCCATGGCTCACGCTGCATTCCGCCATCCATGGCAGAAACTTTTCCCGGGATGCCGGGTTTATTACGACGAAAGCGGAATTCGAAACAATTTCCGAAAGGGGGACGGAAAGATGAAAAGGTGGATCGCGGCGGCGGCAATCCTGGCAGTGGCGGCTACGATAGCGGTTCCGGCATTCGCGGGGGATACGGATTCGCCGGGCATCGAACAACGGCAACGCAACCAGCAGCAGCGCATCTACAATGGGGTTCAGAACGGTTCACTCACGCCCGGCGAGGCCGCAAGGCTCGAGCGGGAACAGGCGAGGATAGAGCGGCAGGAGCAACGGTTCAAGTCCGACGGGAACTTCACCCGCCGCGAACGGGCGGTCATAAATAATCGTCTCGACAAATCCAGCGGACACATCTACCGCGAGAAACACGACCGCCGGACGACGCCGTAAATTTCACGCGCCATCACAAACGGGGGCCGTCGGGAGACGGTCCCCGCCACCCCATTAACCCGCAATTCTCACCACGGTTCGTCGCGAGACGGTGGAGACGGGTATGGCTACAAAGCGTCGCGACCGAGGGCACCGCAGGCGTAGTTTACACTACGTCGAGGAGCCCGACCGAGCGCAACGCAGTAGACATGCCTGTATCCGCCGCCGCAGCAGAAGCGTGGTGAGAATTGCGGGTTAACACCATCACGTAAAGCGCAGTAACACAGTACGGGACCGGGCGAGCCACGCTCGCCGGCTCCTACTTGTCCCGCGCTTCCGGGTGCGGAATGGGGTAACATATCCGATGCTTCGCAGGTCGGCATCGGGGGAAAGCGAATTGCAGAAACGATACTCACTCCAGGAAACTCCCGGCGGCGCCGGGAAAATCGATTACGAAAAGGCACTGAACCCGCGGCAGGCTGAAGCCGTCCTGCACGGCGACGGTCCGCTCCTGGTCATCGCCGGCGCGGGGACCGGCAAGACCCGTACCCTCATTTACCGCGTCGCACGTCTCGTGGAGATGGGCCATCATCCCTCCTCAATCCTGCTTCTTACTTTCACCCGCCGGGCCGCCGAGGAGATGATCAGAAGGGCCTCTGTCCTACTCGACCAGCGGTGTGAAAAGGTCTCCGGAGGTACGTTCCACGCCTTCGCCAACACCCTGCTGCGGCGCCACGCAGCGGCGGCGGGATTCGGGAACAACTTCACCATTCTGGATCGGGCAGACGCGGAGGACCTCATCGGATTGATCCGCCATGACGTCCACGGCGGGCACAAGACCGTCCGCTTCCCGAGAAAGGAAACGCTTGCCGACCTGTTCAGCAGGGCGGTCAACCGCGAGGAGGATATCGCAACCGCCCTGGAAAAGGAGGCGCCCCACTTCCTCTACTGCCTCGGCGACATACTGGAGATTTGCCGTTTATACGTGGCCACGAAGCGGGAACGGAACCTCATGGACTACGACGACCTCCTGGTCCACCTGGCGGCGCTTCTGCGAGAAAACGAAACTATCCGCAGACAGGTCTCCGAGACATACCTGCACATCCTTGTGGACGAGTACCAGGATACAAACCGGATCCAGGCGGAGATCCTCCGTCTCCTGGCCTACGCGCACGACAATGTTATGGTCGTAGGCGACGATTCCCAGAGCATCTACTCCTTCCGTGGAGCCAACTTCCGCAACATCATGGATTTTCCGTCGGACTTTCCCGGCGCAAAGGTCGTCTTCCTGGAGGAGAACTACCGCAGCCGCCAGCCGATACTTGACGTAACAAACGAGATCATCACCCACGCCCGCGAAAAATTTCCCAAGCACCTGTTCACCTCGCGGGGCGGAGGCGAAAAGGTTTCCCTGCTTTGTTCCCCCAACGAGCGGCTGCAGTCCGTCTACGTGGCGGACCGGATCCTGTCGCTCCACGAAGAGGCGGGGATTCCCTTAAGCGAAATCGCCGTTCTGTTCCGTGCCGCGTACCTGTCCTTCGATCTCGAGGTGGAACTCGCGCGGCGGCGCATTCCGTACCGCAAGTTCGGCGGGTTCAAGTTCCTGGAGACCGCGCACGTAAAGGACGTGATCGCGCATCTGAGGCTGATCGACAATCCGCGGGATTCATTGAGTCTGTCCCGGGCCCTGATGCTCGTCCCGGGTATCGGGAAAAAGGCCGGCTCGGATCTTTCGCGCCAGGCCTACGCGGAAGCATCGCTTCTGCCGGTGCTCGCCTCCCTTAAGAACCGGAAACGCTCCGAGGAGTCGGGACGCCTTGCGAACCTGTTGGCGGAACTGCGCGGAAACGCCGGGGAGACGACCCTGCCGGTGACGGAGATGATGGCGCGGGTGATCGCGTATTACCGGCCCATCCTGGAAGCGCGGTTCGACGATTACCCGAGGCGGCTGAAGGACCTGGACCACCTCGAGTCCCTGTGCGCCCGCTACAGGAAGCTTTCGGATTTTCTCTCCGAGATCACGCTGGAACCTCCACAGGCGTCGGTGGGAGATATCGCTGCGACGGAGGACGAGAAGGACACGCTGACTCTTTCCACGATCCACTCCGCCAAGGGGCTGGAGTGGAAAGCGGTTTTCATCCTCTGGGTGCTGGACGGGAAATTGCCGCTCTCCCGAGTGGCGGAAAACGAGGAAGAAATGGAGGAGGAACGCCGGCTCCTTTATGTGGCGGCTACACGCGCAAAGGATCTGCTCGTGATGACCTATCCGATCAATATCTACGAGCGGGCCACCGGCGCCGTCCTGTCGAAACCGTCGCGGTTCGTTGAGGAGATCCGCAGGGGCTTCCTGTCCCGCTTCACGCTCACCGAATGAAATAAACGCAAAAAACATTAAACGCAAAGGGTTTTTTTTCCGATAATACTTCCGTGAATAAAGTCATTCGCATGCCGGAAGAACATTAAACTTAACCGGTGCCGTTCGGGGGTTTAGCCGCAATCTCATCCTCATGAAATAATCGAGCGGAGGGACGATGATGTCGCGGTTCCACCGGAAGCACGTCGCGGGGTTTTGCACTCTGGCGTTCGCCGCCGCCTTGTCCCTTATCCTTCTTTCAGGCAACGACGAAAAACCCGCCCGTCATCCGGTCATCCCGGAACAGGCGGCCGTCGCCCGCATCCTGTCGGGGATGCGGATTCCCTTCCAGGAAAACGCCGGTCAATTTTCTCCCGAGATCGCCTACGGCGCGCGCATGTTCTCCGGGGCCGCCTTCGTCACACGCGAGGGCGAAATCATCTATTCACTTTATGAACGAGCGGGCGGGGGATCCGCCTGCAAGGTCCGCGTCTTCAGGGAGATCCTGATCGGCGGAAGAACCCTGGAAATTTCCGCGGAGGCTCCATCGCCGGCAAGCGTCAGCCGGTTCGCCGGAAACGATCCATCGAGGTGGATCCGATCGATACGTGCATGGGAAACGGTGCGGTTCGACCGGGTATACGACGGGATCGACGTGAAGCTGAAGGCGCACGGCGGCTCCGTGGAAAAGTTCTTCCACGTCCGACCGGGCGGCGATCCTTCCGCGATCCGCCTCCGCATCGAAGGAGCGGACCGGCTTGCGATAAACAAACGGGGAGAACTCGAAGCCGTCGTCGGAAAGGAAACGGTGCTGTTCTCCGCACCCGTGGCCTGGCAGGATGACGGCGAACGGAGAATTCCCGTCGCGGCTGATTACGAGGTCGACGGGAACGAATACGGCTTCCGCCTCGCGGCATACGATCCGAATCGCGAGATCGTCATCGATCCCCTTCTCGCTGCGACATATCTCGGGGGCTCGGGTCCCGCGGGGACGGGGCAAGGTGTGCCCGACGGGCTCGACGATCAGCCGTACGCAATCGATTTCGACTCCTCGGGGAACATTTACGTTGCGGGAGCCACGGCTTCGAGCAATTTCCCCGCCGGATACGGATACGACAACACCTTCGATGCGGCATCGCCTGCCCTCACCGACGCCTTCGTGGTGAAACTTTCCGGCGACCTCACGCAGATACTCGCAGCAACCTTTCTCGGCGGCAGCTCGGATGACATGGCCACGTCCGTAAGGG